>JBHENV010000281.1:0-7818 GCA_046261895.1 Candidatus Limnocylindria bacterium | reverse complement strand
GCACATGAACTCGCGCTATCGGCCGGGCGAGATCACCGAGGACTGGCTCAAGCTCTCGCTCAGGGTCGAGGCGCCGCGTGGGTTCGTGGGTCGCATGCTCGGTGGGCGTGGCGACCGTATTCGTCGCGTCCGCGACTGAGCGGTCCTTGTAGTCGCCCGACGCATATCTGACACCCCGGCACCGCGTTCAGGACATGCGAGTCCCGGTGCATGATTGACCGCCTCGGGGCGCGTGAAGCGTTGTGAATGGATGCGGGCCTGTTCGGAGGCAAATGGGGGGTCTCTGACCCTCGCGTGCTACCATCGAGGCCCCCGAACAGTCGCCCCCGCGACGCCAGATCGAGGAGGCTCGACCCTGACCGCCAAACCAGCCGCCGTGCCATCCTCGGCGCTCGACGCCGAGGGGCTCGCAGAGGTGCGCAGCATCGGCTCTGCCGATCTCATGGTCGGCATCCCGTCCTTCGGGAACGCTGAGACGATCGGGTACGTGGTGCGGGCCACCACCGCGGGGATGGTCCAGTACTTTCCCGAGCTGAAGCCGATCCTGGTCAACAGCGACGGCGGCTCGCCCGACGACACTCCGCGGATGGCGGTCAGCACCGAGAGCCCCGACTACCTCGAGAAGATCATCCTGGTCAGCCCCAAGCACAAGCTGCAGCGCATCAGCTTCACGTACCAGGGCACCAGCGGGAAGGGGACCGCGGTGCGCGGCCTGTTCGAGGTGGCGCGCGAGCTCAAGGTAAAGGCGATGGTGATGGTCGACTCCGACTTGCGCTCGATCGTGCCCGAATGGGTGGAGCTCCTCGCGGGGCCGATCCTGAAGGGTGGCTACGACTTCGTGACGCCCCTCTACGCGCGCTACAAGTACGACGGCACGATCACCAACAACATCAGCTATCCGCTCACCCGGGCGCTGTACGGCACACGCATCCGCCAGCCGATCGGCGGTGACTTCGGGGTCAGCGGCGACCTCGTCAGCCGCTACCTTGAGCTCGACACCTTCGACGAGCTGACCGCGCGGTTCGGGATCGATATCTGGATGACGCACTCGGCCATCAACGAGGGATTTGCCGTCTGCCAGGCGCGGCTGGGCGCCAAGATCCACGACGCCAAGGATCCTGCGGGCGACCTCGGACCGATGTTCCGCCAGGTGGTGGGCACGCTCTTCAAGCTGGCCGGCCGCTACGAGGACCGATGGCTGCGTGTCCGCGGTTCGCACGCGATCCCGGAGTACGGCTTCGAGCGCGTCGTCGCGCCCGAGGAGGTCACCGTCAACCACGCCAAGCTGGTCGACAACTTCGAGGACGCGCGGCTCACGCAGCGCGACGTGTGGGCCGAGATGCTGAGCGCGGACCAGCTCGAGCGCGTGATGACGCTTGATCTCGATGGTGAGCCATCCGCCTTCCACTTCAGCACCGAGCTCTGGATACGCTGCCTGTACGACACGCTTGTCGCATTCCACCGTCCAGGAGCGGATCGTGAGCGGCTGCTCGCCGCCCTGACCCCGCTCTACTTCGGCCGCACCGCCGGGTTCATCAGCGACACGCTCGACATGACGACCGATCAGGCGGAGCGCGTCATCGGCGACCAGGCGCGCCAGTTCGAAGAGCTCAAGCCGTACCTCGTTACGCGGTGGCGGCAGATGCGCGCCGCGGGTGCGCCCGCCTGATGCCCGCCGCCCGACGCCGGACGCCATATCGAATCCTGCTGCCGCTCGCCAATCCGCGCACCGCACGCGACCTGGTGCGGATCGGTGCCGGCGTCGCGAACGGACGTCCGGCGGAGATCACGGTGCTCGGAATCGTTGAGGTCCCGGAAGCCGTCTCGCTCAGCGAGGGCGCCACGCAGGCGCGCACCTCGAGACGCCTCCTCCAGCGAGTGCTCGATGTCGGCGACGAGGAGGGGGTCGAGCTGCGCACCGTGGTCCGCATCGGGCGCCACGCTGCGGACGGGATCATCGAGGCGGTCGGGGAGGAGGAGTCGGACCTGGTCATCTTCGGATGGGGCGGACCCCCCACGGCGTCGCAGAACGCGCGTGCTGACGCGGATGCCGCCGACCTGGCACTGGCGGGCAAGCACGCGCGGCCCCGTCCCGTCTTCAGCCCGACCATCGACGACGTGGTCCGCGAGTCCCCCTGCGACATCGCCGTCGTCAAGCAGCGCGGTATCGACAGCGTGCGGTCGATCCTGGTTCCCGTGCGCGGCGGTCCGCATGCCGAGCTCGCGATGCGTATCAGCCGTGCACTGGCCAAGCGCTTCGGCGCCCGGGTCGTGGTCCTGCACGTCGTACCGGCCGGGATTGGCGACCGGGCGATCGAGCGGGAGCAGAGCGCGGTCGACGCATTCGTGCGCGAGCACGCGGGGGCCCGTCGGGCGTCGGGGATGATCCGCGAGGCATCATCCGTTCGGCAGGCGATCATCAAGGAGGCAGCGAACCATCAGCTGGTCGTGATGGGCGCATCGGCGCATCCGACCAACGCCAGCCCGGACGGGCGGTACCTGTTCGGGACGCTCGCCGAGTCGGTGGCCAGCAAGGCCAGGCCGACGGTGATGGTGGTCAAGACCAAGCAGTCGGTCGGCCTCGCTACCTTCGAGGAGCTGCGAGCGAGCGAGGGCACGCTGGCCCATGCCGATGCGTTCGTGGAGCGCACCCGGTCCCTTCCGGTCGTGGTCGACAAGTGGTTCGCGGAGAACACGTTCCACGCCCACGAGTTCTCCGACATCAAGAAGCTGGTCGCCCTCAAGGAGCGGCACAACACCACGATCAGCGTTGGCCTGCCGGCTCTCAACGAGGAGAAGACGATCGGCACCGTCATCAAGCGCGTGAAGGGCGCGCTGATGGACCGCGTGCCGCTCATCGACCAGATCGTGGTCATCGATTCCGACAGCGACGACCGAACGGTCGAGATCGCCACCGACCTCGGCGTGCCGGTCTTCAAGCACCCGGAGATCCTGCCGGAGACCGGCTCGCACCGAGGCAAGGGCGAGGCGCTCTGGAAGAGCCTGCACGTTCTCGACGGCGACATCGTCGCCTGGATCGACACGGATATCAGCAACATCCAGCCTCGTTTCGTGTACGGCCTCCTGGGTCCGTTGCTGCGCGAGTCGAAGATCCAGTACGTCAAGGGCTTCTACCAGCGACCGATCCGCTCGGGCGACAAGCTCCACGCGGAGGGCGGCGGGCGGGTCACGGAGCTCATGGCCCGCCCATTGATCAACCTCTTCTTCCCGGAGCTGTCGGGCATCATCCAGCCACTCTCCGGCGAGTACGCTGGGCGGCGGTCGCTGCTGGAGCGGATGCCGTTCTTCACCGGCTACGCGGTCGAGATCGGGCTGCTCATCGACATCCTGGAGGCTGGAGGGCTGCCCGCCATCGGCCAGGTCGATCTCGAACGGCGCATTCACCGCAACCAGCCGCTGCCGAACCTGTCGCAGATGTCGTACGTCATCCTGCAGGGCGCCATCCGCAAGCTCGAGGAGCGGCACCGCATCGAGCTGCTCACCGAGGTCGGTCGCGGAATGAAGCTCATCAACACCGGCAAGGACCAGTTCAACCTCGAGGTGCGTGAGATCGGCGACGAGATCAGGCCGCCGATCATCTCGGTCCCGGCGTACGCGACGCGGCGCAAGACACTGAAGGGACCGACGAGCCGCTGACGCGGTGGGAACCGGGGCCAACGGTGCGGCCCACCGTCGGGGCTTCTCGGTATCCTTGCCGTGACATGACCGATGCACGCGGCCGCCCGCTCACCATCCTCGTCGCTCCGGACTCCTTCGGGGGTGCCCTGGACTCGGTGGGGGTGGCCACGGCGATCGCGGCCGGATGGTCGAAGGTCCGGCCCGACGACGAGGTGCTTCGAAGGCCCATGGCCGACGGCGGCGAGGGCACCCTGGCGGCTCTCGCCGAAGCCCTCGGCGATGCAGCCGAGGTTCGCTCGGCAGACGCGACGGATGCCCTCGGCCGGCCGATCAGCGCCGACTGGCTCCTGCTCGACGACGGTCGAGGCGCGTTCATCGAGATGGCCGCGGCATCCGGGCTGTCCCGCCTGGAGCCCGAGGAGCGCACGGCCGAGCATGCGCGCGTGGCTTCGACGCGCGGCACCGGCGACCTGCTGCGCGCCGCGCTGGACGCTGGCGTGGGGCGGATCACGGTCGGTCTCGGCGGATCGGCCACGACCGATGGAGGCAGCGGGTTGCTCCGGGCGCTCGGGGCGCGATTCGTTGACGGCGCCCGGCAGGAGCTTGCCGAGGGTGGGGGACCGCTCGGCCGGCTGGAGCGTATCGACACTGCGGGCCTGGATCCGCGGCTACGCGAGGTGGGACTCATCGTCGCGTCAGACGTCACCAACCCGCTGTGCGGCCCGCGCGGGGCGGCCGCGACCTATGGCCCGCAGAAGGGCGCCGATCCCGGGACCGTGGATGAGCTGGACGCTGCGCTGGCGACGTATGGCGGCGCGATCGAGGCAGCCACCGGGCGGCTGGTCGCCGATCTGCCGGGTGCCGGCGCCGCCGGCGGGACGACCGCGGGCCTGCTCGGGTTCACCGGCGCCGTCGTTCGTCCCGGTGTGGAGGTCGTCGCCGAGCTCGTCGGCCTTGCCGAGGCGCTCGAGGCCGCCGACGTCGTGATCACCGGCGAGGGTCGTGCCGACGAGCAGACCCTCCATGGCAAGGCCGCGATGGGCGTGGCCACCCTCGCGCGACCGCGGAGCACGCCGGTCGTGCTGCTGTGTGGCGCCCTGGGTCCCGGAGCCGGCGCGCTCGACGCCGCGACCTCGCTCTCGGTCGTGCAGCCGATCATCGATCGGCCGATGGACCTGGCCGAGGCGATGGCCGACACCGATCGGCTCCTTCAGGCGGCGGCCGGCCGGCTGGCGCGCAGCATCGGCATTGGCCTGGAGCTGGCGCGCCCCTAGGCGCGCATCGGTCGATGGCGCGCGGTCCGAGCCCGCAGAAGCGCGCGGCCGACCGGCGCAGGCGCCGACGGCTGGCGGACGTGGCGCTCGACCGGCTCGGCGAACGCTATGAGCACCCCACCTGGGCCGGCCCGCGCGTGGATCCGGTCAGCGAGCTGGTGCTCACCATCCTGTCGCAGAACACGGCAGACGCCAACTCCTTTCGGGCGTTCACCGCGCTGCGCGAGCGGTATGCCACCTGGGACGAGGCCATGGCCGCCCCGACCGACGAGCTCGAGGACGTGATCCGCCCGGGTGGTCTCGCCCCGACCAAATCGAAGCGCATCCAGCACGTCCTGGCCGAGGTCCACTCGGCCACCGACGGCACGTGGGACGTCGCCTTCCTCGGCACCCTGCCGCTGCTCGAGGCGCGCGAGTGGCTGACCAGCCTGCCGGGGATCGGCCGCAAGACGGCCGCCATCGTTCTCCTCTTCAACTTCGGACGTCCGCAGCTCCCGGTCGACACGCACGTCCACCGCGTCGCGTCTCGCCTGGGGATGCTGCCGCCGAGGGCACCGCTCGAACGCGCTCACGATCTGCTCGAAGAGATCCTCGCACCCGAGGAGATGTATCCCTTCCACGTCGAGCTCATCCGTCACGGACGCGACACCTGCCGTGCACCGCGGCCGATCTGCGGGATTTGTCCGCTGACCGATGCCTGCGCCTACTACGCCGATGCCATCCGCGGCCGCGTGCCGATGGCACCCGTGCCGAAGGCGGCGCCCGGCCGTGATGGCCGCCCGCGATTCCACGATGAGCTGATCCACGGCTGGATGCCGCCGGAAGACCCATCCCGGGCATGACTGATGCGGTGAGACGTGACATGGACGAACAGCGATCCTGTCCGAACTGCGGTGAACCGATCGGTGACACCGATACGATCTGCCCCTCCTGCGGGGAAACGCTCGTCGGCGGCTGAACCCGGAGAGCTGCTGGCACCGCGCCAGGTTGACGAGACACGCCTCGCGGTGTCCGTGCGCTACACTGCCTCCCTCGCGGAGCGCGACGCTCCCGGTGCAGGCCGAGATAGCTCAGTTGGTAGAGCAGGGCTTTCGTAAAGCTCAGGTCGCGAGTTCGAGTCTCGCTCTCGGCTCCAGCCAATTCAGACGACGAGGTCGCGCGTCACCTCGCCGATCGAGCGGCTCCCGGAAAGTGCCATCGCCAGGGCAAGCTCGTCGCGCAGGATCGTCATCACCCGGCGGACGCCGTCAGCGCCGTCCACCGCCAGCCCCCACAGCACCGGGCGGCCCACGGCCACGAG
Organism: Candidatus Limnocylindria bacterium; assembly: GCA_046261895.1. Taxonomy (GTDB): domain Bacteria; phylum Chloroflexota; class Limnocylindria; order QHBO01; family QHBO01; genus JACDBZ01. The sequence continues at coordinate 1,605 of JBHENV010000281.1, read as the reverse complement.
GTCGGCACCCAGGGCAAGCGCCTTCAGGACGTCGATGCCGCGCTGCACGCCACCATCGACCACCACCAGGGCTCGCGGACCGACCGCCTCGACGATCGCGGGCAGCGCATCGGCGGTGGCGATCGTCGTGTCGAGCTGACGACCGCCGTGGTTGCTGACCCAGATGCCATCGCACCCGGCCTCTACCGCGCGGGCGGCGTCATCGGCGCGCAGCACGCCCTTGGCGACGAGGGGGATCGGGGAGACGGAGCGTATCCAGGCGAGCTCGGCCCAGTCCAGCTTCGGAAGCACGACGACGCCGGTCTCCGGATCGACCGGCTGGTCCGGCGGCAGGTGCACGCCCAGCTGGACCTCGAAGTCGTTCCGCAGGTCGCGCTCGCGGTTTCCCGGCAGCGGCAGGTCCACGGTGACGGCCAGTGCCGAGTACCCCACACCGGCCGCGCGGTTGACGAGCTCCACGCAGGCCCCGCGGTCCGCGGGGGCATACAGCTGGAACCAGCGAGGAGCGCCGGGGGCGGCCGCAGCGACCTCCTCCATCGGCTTGGAGGCGATCGTCGAGAGCGTCATGAGCGCCCCTGCCGAGGCGGCGCCCCGCGCGGTCCCCACCTCCGCATCCGGGTGGGCGAGGCCGTGCGAGGCGGTTGGAGCCACGATCACCGGATGATCGAGCGTTATGCCGAACGCCCGTGTCGAGAGGCTCACCGAGGAGACGTCGACCAGGACGCGAGGTCGGAGGCGGAGCCGGTTCCACGCATCACGGTTGTCGGCCAGCGTCAGCTCGTCGCCGGCGCCCCCGGCGTAATAGTCCCAGGCGGCCGGCTCGATCCGGGCACGTGCCAGCGGCTTGAGCTCGGCGACGGTGATCGGGGCGTCCGCGGCCATCAGCGCCGATGATGCCATCCGCCACGCGCCAGAATGAGCCGATGCGACGCAGCTCCGCCATCGTCATCGGCATCGCGGTCATCGTGATCGGCGCCGTCATCGGATTCCTCCTGATCCCCCCGCCCGAGGCCCCGCCGCCGGAAGCATCGCCGCCCGCATCGGCGAGCGCGGAGCCGTCGCCATCGGCGAGCGCGTCACTGAACGCGGATCTGCTTGATCGGCGCTGGACCGTCCTCTATGTCGGAACCGATGTGAACGAGACGCGGGAGACGCGGGAGGAGCCGGTGAACACCGACGCGCTCATGCTCGTCAGCGTGTCGGCCGATCAGTCCGAGCTCACCCTCGTATCGCTGCCGCGCGACACGGTCGACGTTCCGCTCGCGGACGGCGGGACATGGGACGGCAAGATCAACGGCCTCTACCGGGAGCGCGGCATCGAGGCCCTGGTCGGGGCAATGGAGACGCTCTACGGCGTGCCGATCGACGCGCACGTCGTCCTCGACATGGACGACTTCTCGGGGCTGGTCGACGCGGCTGGCGGGATCGAGGTCTCGCCGCCGGACCCGATCGTCGACCCGATCGTCGACCTGGATCTGCCGGCCGGCGATCAGGTGCTCGACAGCCAGCAGACCCTCGGCTACGTCCGGACCAGGGTGGACCAGGACTACGGGCGAATGGGTCGCCAGCAGGAGGTGGTGATGGCCCTGCTGAACAGGCTGCTGG
>JBHENV010000280.1:0-8747 GCA_046261895.1 Candidatus Limnocylindria bacterium | reverse complement strand
CCGCCAACCCCGTACAGCTGAAGATCGGCCCGGGCGGGGACGTTTATTACGTCGACTTCAGCGGCGGGACGATTCGCCGCATCAGCTATACGCCCACGAACCAGCTACCCGTCGCCAACATCACGGCGAATCCTACTGAGGGCCTTGCTCCGCTCACCGTGTCGTTCGATGGCAGTACGTCGACCGATGCGGACGGCGATCCACTCGCCTACCGGTGGGACCTGGACGGCGATGGCGCCCTCGACGACTCGACTGCCGCGGCGCCGAGCTACACCTACACGGGCGTCGGGACCTACTCAGTGACCCTTGAAGTGAACGATGGGCGCGGGGGGACTTCGACCGACGCCATCACGATTCGAGCCGGGGGGACCGGGCCGACACCCACGATCAACACCCCTACCGCCGGCACCACCTGGGCGGTGGGCCAGACGATTGGCTTCAGCGGATCGGCGACCGACTTCCAGGACGGGAACCTGCCCGCCTCCGCGCTCAGGTGGGACCTCATCCTCCATCACTGCCCCGGGGATGCGAGCTCATGCCACGAGCACCCGATCCAGTCCTGGGCGGGCATCGCCTCCGGATCGTTCGCTGCGCCCGACCATGACTATCCGGCTCACCTCGAGCTGCGCCTGACGAGCACCGACAGTGATGGGTTCGCGGCAACCGTCGCTCGAGATCTCCAGCCGCGGACGGTCGTCTTGACCTTTGCGACGAAGCCGAGCGGACTGAGTCTCGTCGTCGGTGGAGCTGAGCCACAGCCGGCGCCGTTCTCCAAGACGGTCATCGTCGGTTCGCGCATCACGATCAGCGCCCCCCTGACGCAGACGTTGAAGAGCACCAGCTACACCTTCAAGTCCTGGTCCGATGGCGGCTCCCGGACCCACGAGATCATCGCACCGAGCTCGAAAAAGACGTACAGCGCGACATATAGGAGGTAGGCTCCGCGGCCGCCGCGACCGAGCGGTACGCTGAGACCGGCGACGACCCGCCACCATGGCCGTGGTGCTGGCTGGTCTCAAGCGGACGCGCGAGGTTGCCGTCACCCTGCTACGAGGAAAACCGCCCCGCGTCCTCGTCAATGCAGCAGAGCGCGCTAAGCCTCCTGCAGCCTGCGGATAGGCCAGTGTGTAAACAGTAGGTTGTGGGTTCGACCCCCTCCCCACGGCTCCATCTGACGCGACGAACGAACGTCGCCCTCTGCGCAGACACAGGCGTGCGAGGGCGATGACGCCGTCGCATCAGGGTCGGTGCGCGTACACTCCGGCGCGTGAGGGGTAGCCCGCTGCGTGCGATCTGCGCGACAGGCCTCGCCGTGCTGAGCGGATGCACCGCCACGCCGTCTCCGACGGCACCCACCCATCCACCGTCATCGACCCGCCCACCGGCATCGAGTTCCCCTCCGAGCACGATTGCACCCCGCACGCCGCCAGCGCCGAGCGTCGCGCCGAGCCTGTCTCCGACGGCCGATGAGATGACGCGCTCGGTCGTGCAGCTGCTGGTCATGGTCGACGGGGCCCTGGCACTGTGGGGGTCAGGCTCGGTGATCAGCGACGCTGGCTTGATTCTGACGAACGCGCACGTCGCGACGCCGGACGTCGCGGTCGATGAGATCCAGGTGGCGGTGACGACGACGGCTGATGCCGCGCCGCAGGCCATGTACCGCGCAGAGGTTCGCGCCGCAGATGTGGCGCTCGACCTGGCCGTCTTGCAGATGACCGAGACGCTCGAGGGTGAGCCGTATCAGCAGGGCGCAATCCGTCCATTGCCGGTCGGTGACTCTGACGCGATCAGCATCGGCGACGACCTGCTGATCTTCGGCTACCCCAGGATCGGGGGCGAAACGATCACGTTCACCCGCGGACTGGTCTCCGGCTTCACGTCGGACGAGGTGGTCGGGGAGCGCGCTTGGATCAAGACCGATGCAACGATAACTGGAGGAAACTCCGGTGGTACCGCGGCCAGCGCGAACGGCGAGCTCATCGGGATTCCGACGACGCTGAATGCCGGAACGAACGTGGACCCGGTCGATTGCCGTCCCATGAGGGACACTGATCGCGATGGCGACATCGACGTGGACGACGTCTGTGTCCCGCTCGGCGGATTCCTGAACGGCGTGCGACCGGTCAATGTCGCCGGGCCGATGATCGATGCCGTGTCACGCGGTGTCGCCTATCAGCCCATCGGAGACGAGACACCTCCGCCCGCGGACTTCAGCCCTGACGATGTCGCCTTCGGACGGCCAGTGTTCATCGATCAGATCCCGACGGATGCACCTCCACCGGAAGGGTCCTGGTTGCCCGGCGGGACGACGGAGCTGTGCGCCTGGTGGACCTATTCGGGCATGGCCGATGGCGTTCGATGGGACGCCATCTGGAGCCACGACGGTCAGATTCGACACGACCTCTCGCAGATCGAAGGGACCTGGGTTGGCGGCACCGACGGTGAGTGGTGGAGCTGCATCCAGACCGACGGGCCGATTGACGAAGGGATCTGGGATCTGGCCCTCCATGTCCAGGACGCCCGGGTGAACGGCTCCTTCGTCGGGGTCGGCGAAGCGTTGCGACCGGTGACCGTGACCTTTGCCAACCACCATGACAGCCAGCGAGTCTGCTGGCTGTTCATCTCGCCCCGCGTGACCAGTTTCTGGGGAGACGACTGGTTGGGCGGCGACGACGTGCTGAGGCCTGATGAGAGCCGTTCCTTCGACCTGCCGCCCGCGAACTATGACATTCGCGCGGAGGACTGCGAGCGGACCGTCCTGATGGAGGTGACGCAGGAGATCATCGGGCCAACCGAGCTCGCCTACGAATGATGGGCAGCCGAGTTGAGGCGGCCGCATCGGTCTGATACCATCGGCCACCGTCGGCGACCCACCGCGCCGGCAACGATCCGTGGGTAGGTTGAGCAGGTGGTGAGCTCCGCTGACTGTAGATCAGCCGTCTTCGACTGTGGGGGTTCGATTCCCTCCCTGCCCACCATCACTTTCCAATCGAGCCCTCCAGCCGGCAATCCCTCCGATCCCAAGCATAGATTTACCCAGGTTGACCGATGGTTGCCGAGAATCGGTCCATCCTGCGACACTGCGGAGGCCCGTAGACCGCGGGTGACGCGTCGACCCGGGCCCACGTAGCTCAGCAGGCAGAGCACTTCCTTGGTAAGGAAGAGGTCTCCGGTTCGAACCCGGACGTGGGCTCCACACCGTCGAGGCGCCCGGCATCCGAACGCAGCTGCACCGGAGGCGTCTTCGCGCGGTGGACCTCAACGTCGTCCTCCCGTTCCTGAGCACTGTCCTGTCGTTCGCGTTCGCGGTCCTCGTCGCCGATCAGTGGGTGCGGCGCCGCCAGCCGTACCAGCTTGTCTGGACGCTCGGGCTGGTCTGGTACGGGATCGGCGCCGGGACCGAGCTGCTGGGTGGAGCCTTCGGGTGGAATGAGCTCCTGTACCGGACCTGGTACCTGTTCGGCGCTTTCGGCGTGGCCGCATATCTCGGGCTCGGCACGGTCTTCCTGCTCAATCGGACCCGGTTCGGCTACGTCCTGGCGGCAAGCGTCTTCGCCGGTGGACTCTTCAGCATCCTGTCCGCGGTCGCGCGCGCTCGGGAGGGCGATCCGGCATCGGGCGGGGCCGTGGTGGCGGTTGTCGCGGTCGCCACGCTGGCCGCGCTCGTGCTTGCGGGAGTGACACGGTACCGTCGCCGTCTCGTCGCCCCGACTGCCGCGATCGTCCTGGGCCTTGCTTCTGTCGTGGTGGCGTTCCTGACGCTGACGGTTCCCGTCGCCGCCCCGGGCTTCCACCTCGATGCGACCGGCGTGCCGACCGGCGACGCATTTCCCGCAGACCTGCGGGTGCTGACCCCGCCGTTCAACATCGGCGGCGCGTTTGCCCTCGTCTTTGGTGCCGTCTATTCGGCGTACATCTTCATGCCGAAGGTGCGCGTGCTGCGCGTGACGGGTGGGATGCCGATCGCCGGCGGGCTCGGACGCGCGGCCGCGGTCGTCGTCAACTTCGTCGCGTCGCTGCCATCCGCGTGGCGGTCGCTGCGCGCCGGCACCCTGAACTCTCGCGTGCCGGCGACGATCCTGATCGCGATCGGCGGCTTCATTCCTGGTTGGACGAGCGGCCTGAACCGCTTCGGCGTGACGTGGGCGTTCTTTCTCGGGGAGCTGCTCGGCGTGATCTTCACCTTCGTCGGCTTCCTGGTCAGCATCGAGGTCTTCAGCGACCTCCGGCTCCCGTTCACCCAGATCGTGCTGCGGAGGCGTGACCGACTCCAGGGCGGATCGGGATAGTCGAGGGCGCGGCCGCGATGCCGGGCGGAGTCACGAGCCCACGGAGGCCACGCACCGCTCCGGTTGGTGAATGGCGGTGTGGGCCGACCCGGTCGATGGATCCCGGCACCTGCGCCGCTCTGCATGGACCCCCTTCGTTGACACAGAACCCGATTCAGCCGTAGACTTACGAGGCTTTCCCCGGCCGCCCGACCCTTGTTCAGCGTGGGCGCCGTGCCCAAGAGGCGGGGGGCGGACGACGAGGAATGAGAACAAGTGGCCAAGGCCGAGAATCGACCCGTGATCGCGCTGGCGTGCACCATCTGCAAGGAGCGCACGTACAGTACGCGCAAGAGCAAGAGAAATGACCCGGGCCGGATGGAGCTGAACAAGTTTTGTCCGCGCTGCCGGCAGCATCAGCTGCACCGGGAAACGAAGTAAGGCACGGTCCGGAGGGGTGTAGCTCAATTTGGTAGAGCACTGGTCTCCAAAACCAGCGGTTGCAGGTTCAAGTCCTGTCGCCCCAGCCACCACCGGAACGCCGCCGCTTCCCATCACGCCGTAGCAGGAAGTACGAACCGATCGTGTTGACCGGCATGCGCCGATACCTGACCGAGAGCTGGGCCGAGCTGAAGAAGGTCGCCTGGCCGACTCGTGAGACCGTGGTCCGCCTGACCCTGCTGGTCGTGGCGGTATCGGTGGCTGTGGGAATCTACATCTTCGTGCTCGATCGCATCTTCAACACGCTCGTGGACCAGGTGATCTAGATGGCCGATAAGACGACCTCCGTGAATGAGCAGCGCAACGAGGCTCGCGAGGCAGCGCGCCTCTCCCGCGAGGCTCCTCGCCCCGGCGACATGCCCGCCGGGGACCGCACCAAGAAGCAGTGGTACGTGATCCACACGTACTCCGGCTACGAGAACAAGGTCAAGACCAACCTCGAGCACCGCATCGAGTCGATGGGCGTTGAGGATCAGATCTACCAGGTCCTCGTGCCGATGGAAGAAGAGATCGAGATCAAGAATGGCCAGCGCCAGACGGTGAACCGCAAGGTCTTCCCCGGCTACGTGCTCGTCGAGATGGCGATGAGCGACGAGAGCTGGTACGTCGTGCGCAACACCCCGGGCGTCACCTCCTTCGTCGGCTCCGGCAACCGGCCGCTGGCGCTGGACGAGATGGAGGTCAAGAAGATCCTCAAGCAGATGGGGGTCGAGACGCCGAAGTTCAAGGTCCAGTACAGCAAGGGCCAGAGCGTGCGCGTCAAGGACGGCCCGTTCGCCGAGTTCATCGGCACCGTCGACGAGGTCAACCCGGAGCGCAACAAAGTCAAGGTGCTCGTCAGCATCTTCGGGCGCGAGACGCCGGTGGAGCTCGACTTCCTCCAGATCGAAAAGCTGTAATGGGGCTTGGCAGTATATATCTATATACTCCGCCCTGAATAGACCGATGGCGGCGCCGCGCGCCGCCGCAAGTGAGGGAGGGGCCACTCGCCCCGTCAGCACCTCAGAAGGAGAACCATGGCAAAGAAGATCAGGGCGAGGCTGAAGGTGCAGGCGCCAGCCGGCGCCGCCACCGCCGCCCCGCCCGTCGGGCCGGCCCTCGGCCAGCACGGCATCAACATCATGGAGTTCATCAAGGCCTTCAACGAGCGGACCGCCGACCAGCGCGGATACGTCGTCCCGGCCGAGATCACCGTCTTCGAGGACCGCAGCTTCACCTTCGTGACCAAGGCGCCGCTCGCCGCTGCGCTGCTCAAGAAGGCCGCCGGGGTGGAGGCGGGGAGCGCCGAGCCGAACAAGGACAAGGTCGGTCGCGTCTCCCGCGCCCAGGTGCGCGAGATCGCCGAGATGAAGATGAGCGACCTCAACGCCAACGACGTGGAACACGCTATGAAGATCATCGAGGGCACCGCGCGCTCGATGGGCATCGAGGTGGCCTGACATGGCGAAGCACGGGAAGAAGTACGTCGAGGCAGCCAAGCTCGTCGAGCCGGAGCGCCGATATGAGATCAACGATGCCGCCGAGCTCCTGCCGAGGCTTTCACTCAGCAAGTTCGACGGAACGGTCGAGCTGCACCTGAGGCTCGGCGTCGATCCGCGGCATGCGGATCAGCTCGTCCGCGGCACGGTGGTCCTGCCGCACGGCACCGGTCGCGTCACGCGCGTCATCGTCTTCGCCCAGGGCGAGAATGCCCAGGTCGCGCTGCGAGCGGGGGCCGATGACGTCGGCAGCGACGACCTGGTGAAGCGGATCGACGCCGGCTGGTTCGAGTTCGACGTGGCGATCGCCACGCCCGACATGATGGGAGTCGTCGGTCGTCTCGGAAAGAAGCTCGGGCCGCGCGGCCTGATGCCGAACCCGAAGTCAGGCACGGTCACCTTCGACGTCGAGCGTGCCGTGAGCGAGATCAAGTCGGGACGCGTTGAGTTCAAGGTGGATCGAGCGGGGATCGTCCACGTGCCGGTGGGCAAGGCGAGCTTCTCGCCGGAGCATCTCGCCGCCAACGTGGCGGCGCTGGTGGACGCGGTGCAGCGCGCGAAGCCATCGGGCGCCAAGGGTACATACATGCGGACTCTGACCCTGGCCCCGACCATGGGACCGGGCGTCCGCGTCGATATCCAGTCCGCGCTGGCGATGGCGAACGCCTAGGACAGCATGGGGCGCATCGGCTACCATGCGCCCTCAACAGAAGCAGCCAGAGACCGTGATGTGACCGGGTGAGATTCCCGGTCCAATCGTCGACGCACTGACGTCGCGGCACGCGCAGGCACGAACATGATCCTTGCCGGATGACGGCGGTTCTCGTGTCGCGTGCACGGGGCCGCCGTTTTTGCATGCCAGGGAGGAGACCAGAACAGACCGATGCCGACCGACACGAAGCGCCAGGCCGTCACGGAGCTCGCGGAGCTGCTCCGTTCCAGCTCGGCGGTGGCCGTGGCTGACTACCGTGGCCTCAAGGTTGCGGATATGCAGACGGTGCGCAGGGCCCTCCGCGAGAGCGGCGTCCAGCTCCACATCGCCAAGAACCGCCTCCTGAAGATCGCCGCCGATGAGGCGGACCGTACCGACCTCAAGCCGATGCTCGAAGGTCCGACCGCGCTGGCCACGATCGACGGCGATGAGGCGGCGATGGCGAAGGCGATGGCGGATGCCTTTCGGCCTTACGCCCGCATCGGCGTCACCCTGCGCGGTGGGATGCTCGGCAACGTCGCGATCGACGCGTCGCAGTTGGCGCGTCTCGCCACGCTGCCGTCGCGCGAGGTCCTGCTGAGCAGGATCGCCGGCGGGATGGCGGCACCGATGACCGGCATGGCCGGCGTGCTCGCCGCGAACATCCGCAACCTCGTCGGCGTGCTGAGTGCCGTGGCCGATCAGAAGCGAACGAACGAGACGGCGGCCTGACGGCCGCTTCGAGAAGAGAACAGGAGAACCGATACCGATGGCGACCAAGACCCTGGACAAGGACCAGATCCTCGAGGCGATCGACACGATGACCGTCCTCGAACTGAGCGAGCTGGTCAAGGCGTTCGAGGAGCGCTACGGCGTGACAGCCGCCGCCCCTGCCGCCGCTGCCGCCGCACCCGCGGCCGGTGGTGATGGCGCCGGTGCTGCCGCCGTGGAGGAGCAGACCGAGTTCGATGCGGTCCTCACCGAGGTGGGCCCGAACAAGATCCTCGTCATCAAGGCCGTCCGCGAGCTGACTGGCCTCGGCCTCAAGGAGGCGAAGGACCTCGTCGACGCCGCCCCCAAGGCCGTCAAGGAGGGGGTCACCAAGGAGGAGGCCGAGGCGGCCAAGGAGAAGCTCTCGGAGGCCGGCGCGACCACCGAGGTCAAGTAGCTCCGTTCCTCACCAATCGCTCGACGAGCCGGTCCTTCGCGGCCGGCTCGTTTCGCGCGCCCGAGAGCTCGCGCCAATTCCCGCCAGATGGGGCTCATGCCGTCCGGCAGTCCAGAAATCGCCGTAACCCGCAGCACCTGGGAGAAGGGCCCTTGTGACGGCGATCTTGCACGAGGAGCGATGGTAAGCGTCACCCGATGGGAATTGGGCCACCGATCCAGGCGTATCGTCCCGCTGCCACCGCGCACCGTCCCGGCGTCCTGACGGGCGACCCGGACCCGGCCCTAGTCTCGACCTCCTACGTCGAGCGCAACAACCTCACGATGCGAATGTCCATGCGGCGCTTCACTCGCCTGACCAACGAGTTCTCAAAGAAGGCGGAGAATCACGCCGCAGCTGTCGCGCACTATACGATGCACTACAACTTCGCGCGACAGCCCAAGAGCCTTGCGAACCCGTATCCGCGAACCCCTGCAATGGCGGCTGGCCTGGCGGATCACGTCTGGACGTGCGAGGAGATCGCGGCGCTTCTCGACCCCTGATACGTTGAGCGCGTGCTTGGCATCTTCTGGCGCCTAAGGAGCCCAAGTCCGTCGGTTCGTCAGGACCGCCTAGACCGAGGGCTTTGCCCGCAATGCGGC
>JBHENV010000279.1:0-9000 GCA_046261895.1 Candidatus Limnocylindria bacterium | reverse complement strand
TCTCCTGATCCAGAGTCAGGCGCCTTACCGCTTGGCCACTCCCCAACGGGCGAAGCGCGCAGCGCTCACTCGCGGCGCCGATTGTAGCCGAGCGTTGCGAATCCCCACAAACGCACCCGTGTCATGACGCTGGCCGTTCGTAACGTCGCCGATACCCTGATGGGCCACTCGTCGCCGCCCGCCCGAGCCAATACCCTTCGGATCTCGGGAGTGACGCAGTCACGTGAGGAAAAGGGTTCGGTGCGGCGGGTGCAAACGTACGAGTGGCGCAGGTTCGGGTTCGGTGGGCCGCCGAAGCCATGGGACCACGACGCGCAGCGGGACCTCGACCGCCTGGCGACCTCGTACTACCTCGACATCCTGGAGTCGCACCGATCGATCCTGGCCCTCAATCCGGCGGTCGACCTGCGACAGCGGGTCGACGACCTGCTCGCCACCGCGGCTCGCCAGAAGCGCGAGGTCGACTACACGCTTCTCCATTGGGCCACGCTGGTGGAGCGAGCTCGGGTCGAGGACCGTCTCGGCTCGCTCATGCGCATCGGGATCCGTCTCCGCGAGATCCGAGCCGCTCCGCCAGTCGCTGCACCGGTGCCGGGCGCGTAGCCAGCGACCCGCGGGCGAGTGAGCGCCCATGGCGCACGAAGCCGGGGTCGCATCGGCTCAGCGCACCTGCGACACTCCGAGCATGCCTCGCATGCCCACGCTCGCCGACGTCAATGCGGCCCGGCAGCGGCTGCGCGGCATCGCGCTGCACACGCCCCTCGAGCGGAGCCTCGAGCTGGCGGAGGCGACCGGTGCCGCCGACGTGCGGCTGAAGCGCGAAGAGGTCCAGCCGCCCGGCGCCTTCAAAACGCGCGGGGCACACAACAAGGTGGCGATCGTGGCCGAAGGGCGTCCGGAGGCGGCGCTCGTGACGGCGAGCAGCGGAAATCACGGCATCGCGGTCGCAACGGCGGCCATCCGCCACGGCATGCGGCTCACCGTGCTGGTCGGACGCTCGGTGTCGCCCGCCAAGCTGGAGCGGCTTCGCGCGCTCGAGACGAACCGCATCACCGTGGAGCTGATCGGCAATGACACCGACGATGCCGAGGTCGAGGCGCGGCGCCGGGGCGATGCCGGTCTCGCGATCTACATCCCTCCCTACAACGATCCGGAGGTGATCGCCGGCCAGGCGACGGTCGGCGTCGAGATCCTGGAGGATTGGCCGGAGGTCGACACGATCGTCGTACCGATCGGCGGTGGCGGGCTGATCGCCGGGATCGGCCTGTGGGTCAAGGCACTGCAGCCGAGCCTGCGTCTCATCGGCGTGCAGCCGTCGGCATCGCCGCCCATGTACGGCTACTTCGAGACCGGCACGACCGATCCGATGCCGATTGCGCCGACCATCGCCGATGGCGTTGCCGGCAACATCGAGCGCAGCAGCATCACGTGGAGGCTGTGCCGCCGGCTCGTCGACGAGATCGTGCTGGTCAGCGAGGAGCAGATCGCCGAGGCCATGCGCTGGGCGCTCGAGGTGCCGCACGTGCTGCTGGAGGGGAGCGCGGTGCTCGGAATCGCCGCGCTCAGGCCCGGCCTGCTCGACGTGGCCGGCCGCAACGTCGCGATCGTCACCACCGGCCGCAACGTGTCCCCCGAAACCCTCCGGATGGTGCTCGGCAGCGGGGACGCTCGCCCGAATTCACGCACGAACGACATGTGATCGGGTCCGCGCGGCTTGCCCCAGGCATTCACAGGGAGCGACAACTGGGCATGAATTGGCCCTACGCACCGGTCCGGGTGTGAAACCGGTGCTCCAGCCAGCTCGGAGGCCGCCGCACGCAGCTCCCATGTGAACGTGGCGGCACCAGCGAGGGCCGACGAAGCGAGCGGGGGGAGCTCGAGAACCAGCTCATTCCAGCGCTCCCGCCCAGGCGGGCTCCTCGTCCCAGGGCGCCTCGACGTCCTCCAGGGCGGCGAGCTCGTCCTCGAAGTGGCGGAATGCGGCGCGGGCATCGTGGGTGGACACCAGTGCGAATGCCACACGATCCCCGGGCCGCAACGCGGCTATGCGACCGATGTCGGCCCGGATCACGCAGGCCGGCACCGGATAGCCGCCGGTGACCGGACGGTCGGCGAGCATCACGATCGGCCGTCCGTCCGGCGGCACCTGGATGGAACCGAGCGGGAGGCCCATCGAGGACACCTCCGCCCGCTCGCCATCGGCCCATGCTCCGTGGAGCCTCACGCCCGCACGGTCGGCCTCTGCCGCCACGGTCCATCCGTGCTCGGCGAGCTGGTCGGCCCCCGCGTGCGGCCCAGCCACGATCCTGATCGGACCGGTCGGAGCGCGCCCCGTCCAGCGGCGTGTGACACCGGTCGCCGGGCCGCACGGCAGCCGGTCGCCGACATGGAGGGCGCGTCCGGAGTGGCCGCCGAACCCGGTCCGCAGGTCGGTCGAGAATGAGCCGAGCAGCGGCTCGACCTGGATGCCGCCGGCGACCGCGAGGTAGCCTCTGGCGCCGTCCCCGAGCCCGATGCGAACGAGCGACCCGGATCTCACGTGGCGCCCGACATCTGGCGGGAGGGGCAGCCCGCTTAGCGACGCGTCGAAGTGCGCGCCGGTGAGCGCAACAGTGCTGGATGCGGCGAACCGCAGCGTCGGCCCGTGGAGCGTCACCTCAAGCACCGCCGCGTCATCCGCGTTGCCTACCAGGCGATTCGCTAGGCGCGCGTTCCAGGGATCGGCGGCGCCGCCGGCGGGCACGCCCAGATACCGCCAGCCAGGCCGCCCGTTCGCCGTCTGCACCGATGTGAGCGCGCCCGGCTCCAGGACCTCGATCATGCCGGCCTGAAGCGGACCCGGTCGCCCGGCAGCAGGAGCGCAGGTGGATGGCGGCGGGCGTCGAAGAGCGCCGCGTCCGCATGGCCGATCACGCGCCAGCCGCCCGGCAGATCCGCCGGATAGATGCCGGTCATCGATCCGGCGATGGCGACCGAGCCTGCCGGTGTCCGTGTGCGCGGCGTGGAGAGTCGCTCGACCCTTAGCTCGGCCGGCAGATCACCGAGATAGGCGAAGCCCGGCGCAAAGCCGCAGAACAGCACTCGCAGCTCCGTCGATGCATGGCGTCCCGCGACGTCCGACGGCGCGAGGCCGGTCAGCTCCGCCACGTCGGAAAGGTCGGGACCGTCGTAGGCCACCGGGATGGTGTGCAGCCGGCCGCGAGGCGGCGCCGCATCCAGGCCCTCGATGCGGCGCTCGACCAGGGCCGAGATCACATTGGGGTCGGCGGTGAGCGGATCGAGCTCAATGAGCAGCGAGGCGAGTCCGGGCACCGACTCGAGCATGCCCGGCGCCGGGTCCCGGCGAAGCGAGGCGGCCAGTGCCTGTGCCATATCGGCCGATTCGAGCTCGACGAGCAGCGCCGCCTCGCCGAACGGTCGGATCATGGCTCGCGCGGCGAAGCCACCACCACGCCCGCGCTCTCCAGGGATCGTCGTACCGAGGCGGCGATCTCGACCGCACCTGGGGTGTCGCCGTGGCAGCAGATGCTCTCGGCCAGAAGATCGACCCTGCTTCCGTCCGCCGCGATCACCCGCCCGTCGATGGCGATCGACACCGCCTGTGCGGCCGCTTCCTCCGGATCGTCGAGCACCGATCCCGCCTCGGATCGCGGCTGGAGGGATCCATCGCCGAGGTACCGGCGGTCCGCGAACGCCTCGGGCACGAAGCGCAGCCCTGCCTCCTCGGCGGCCGCGGCCATCGGCTCCGAGGAGGCGAGCCCGTACAGGGCCAGGCCGCGGCTGAACCTCGCCGTCGCGCGTGCGATGGCGGTGGCCAGGGGTCGATCGGCGGCGGCCTGGTTGTAGAGCGCGCCGTGCGGCTTGACGTGCCGCATCTCGACGCCGTGGGCACGGCAGAAGGCCTCGAGCGCGCCGATCTGGTAGCGCACGAGCGACTCCACCTCGTCCGGGTCGTACGGCATCGGACGGCGGCCAAAGCCCAGGAGGTCGGGATAGCCCGGCTGGGCACCGACCGCAACGCCGGCCCGACGGCAGGCTGCCACCGTCGCCTCCATCACCCGAAAGTCGCCGGCATGGAAGCCGCAGGCGATGTTGGCGCTCGTGATCTGGACGACGAGTCGCTCGTCGTCGCCGAGAGTCCAGCGCCCGAAGCTTTCGCCCAGATCGGCGTTGAGGTCCATCGAGTCATGCTAGTCCCGGCCCGGGTTGCAGCGGCGGCTACGATCGGCGCATGACAGAGACGCCCACCACGCCACCGGAGCGGCAATCCGAGAGCCGCGGGCTATCGACGATGGCGATCGGCCTGATCCTGGTGCTCGTCGGCGCAGCGCTCTTCGCCGGCCAGGTGCTGGGCATCGGCATCGAGGACGTCGGCTGGCCATTCTTCGTGGTCGCTGCGGGTGTAGCCATCTTCGTCATCGGTCTCGTGATCGCCGATGAGCAGGGCATGGTCATCGGCGGCGCGATCACCACCACCGTGGGCCTGGTCCTGCTCTACCAGGACCAGACGGGCCGATGGGAGTCCTGGGCCTACGCCTGGGCACTGGTCGGGCCCGCCGCAAGCGGGCTGGGGCTCGCGGTGTGGGGCCTCCGCAGCGGCAATGGCGGGGACCTGCGCAACGGAACCTGGGGCCTGCTGGGCGGCCTGGCGATGTTCGCCATCGGCTTCCTCTTCTTCGAGGGCGTGATCGGCATCGGCGGCGACCGACTCGCACTCCCGGAGTGGCTGCTGCCGGTCGCGGTCATCGGGATCGGGCTGGTGGTCCTGGGACGGGCCGTGCTCGAGCGCCGCGACTCGCCAGCCTGAACCCCAGCTCTGCGGCTTCACCCGCGTCCCACTTCTTGCGCCCGGGCGCAAGTAACCACGAGGCTTCGCATCGATCCCGACCGAAACCTAGTTGCGCTGCGGCGCAAACGGAGCGGTTTGCTGGCGTGCCGCACCGCTTGACCGCGGACCGGCGGGGAACGGCAGCCACGTACGCGGCGCCGTATCCTTGACGATGACATGGCCTCGACCGATCCCGACCAGCGGACCGAGTCGCTTGACGATCTGAATCTCGTCAACGCGGGCTACGTCGCCGACCTGTACGAGCGGTATCGAGCCGATCCCGCGACCGTCGAGCCGCAATGGCGCAACCTCTTCGATTCCGGCTTCGGCGGCTTCGAGCCGGTGACCAGGGCGTCGGCGGGTGCCACCAACGGCGCCCGCGCGGCGACCGATGCACCTGCGACGCGCCCGCCGCTTCCCGAGGGCGCGACCCCGATCAAGGGCCCGGCAGCCAGCCTGGCGCGAAACATGACCGCCAGCCTGGCGGTGCCGACCGCGACGAGCTTTCGGGACATCGACGTCGCGACCCTCGAGGCCCGGCGCCGGGAGCTGAACCGACAGATCAGCCCGCGCAAGGTCAGCTTCACGCACCTCATCGGATGGGCGATCGTGCAGGCCGCGACCGAGCAGAGGAGCATGAGCCACTACTACACGACCATCGAGGACCAGCCCTACCGGGTCGACCCGGGACGGGTCAACCTCGGCCTGGCCGTCGATGTCGAACGCACGGATGGCACCCGCTTCCTGGTCGTGCCAGTGATCAAGGGTGCCGATGAGATGGACTTCGCCGCCTTCCACGCGCGCTACGAGGAGCTGGTCGAGCAGGCACGCGCCAACAGGCTGGCGGCAGACGACTTCGCCGGCGCCACGATCACGTTGACGAATCCCGGGACGCTGGGCACGACCATGAGCGTGCCGCGTCTCATGCCGAGCCAGGGCACCATCGTCGCCACCGGCACCATCCGCAGCGTGGGCGGCGACCGCCGCATGACGGTCAGCTCGACCTACGATCACCGCATCATCCAGGGATCCGAGTCCGGCATGTTCCTGCGACGGATGGAGGGCCTGCTGAGGGGCGAGGACGGCTTCTTCGCCGATGCCTTCGCTTCGCTCGGCGCGCGCACCGCGGACGTGACGACCGATGAGCCGATGCCGCCTCCGGCGGAGGCGGCGGGTGCGCCTGCCATCGCCGCGCCAGGCACGGCGGATGACGACCGACTCAAGGCCGTGGCCGCGGGAATGGCGCTCGTGAAGGCCTACCGTCATTTCGGCCACATGGCCGCGCACCTGGATCCGCTGGGCGCGGAACCGGCCGGCGACCCCGCGCTCGACCCTGCGCCGCTCGGGCTGACCGAGGAGAAGATGCGCGAGGTGCCGGCCGAGCTGCTGCGCATCTACGTTCCCGGCGAGACCCTCGCCGAGGCGCTCCCCCACCTGCGGGAGACCTACTCCGGCTCCATCGCGTACGAGGTCGAGCACATCGGCTCGCACGCGGAGCGTGTCTGGCTGCGACGCGTCATCGAGTCGGGCGAGCATCGGCTGCCGATGGATGCCGAGGACCAGGTGGCCCTGCTCGAGCGGCTGATCAGCGTCGAGACGCTCGAGCGATTCCTGCATCGGGCCTACCTGGGCCAGAAGAGGTTCAGCATCGAGGGCCTGGACACCATGGTGCCGATGCTCGACGTGGTCATCGGCGAGGCGGCCGACCAGGGCGCACGCAAGGTGATGATCGGGATGGCTCACCGTGGTCGGCTGAACGTGCTGGCCCACGTGGTCGGCGTCAGCTACGAGGCGATCCTGTCCGAGTTCGAGGCGGGCCGCGCGGGCGCGGATACGGGCACCGTGCCGAAGGGCGGCGGTCTCGACGACGTGAAGTATCACCTCGGCGCCGAGGGCGGCTACCTCACCGCCGACGACGAGGAGGTGCGCGTCGTGCTCTCGCCGAACCCGAGCCACCTCGAAGCCGTGGACCCGGTGATCACCGGGCGCACGCGAGCGGAGCAGACGGACCGATCCACTCCGATCGCCTCTACCAACGCCGCCTCGACACTTCCGGTGCTGATCCACGGCGACGCCGCCTTCGCTGCGCAGGGCGTCGTTGCCGAGACCTTC
Organism: Candidatus Limnocylindria bacterium; assembly: GCA_046261895.1. GTDB lineage: Bacteria > Chloroflexota > Limnocylindria > QHBO01 > QHBO01 > JACDBZ01. Next base: position 2,060 of record JBHENV010000279.1, on the reverse strand, counting down.
AACATGGCTCGCCTGGACGGCTACTCGACCGGCGGGACGGTACACCTGATCGCGAACAACCAGGTCGGCTTCACGACGGGGCCGCGGGAGGGCCGATCGACCGACTATTCCTCCGATCTCGCCAAGGGCTTCGACGCGCCGATCATCCACGTCAACGCCGACGACCCCGAGGCATGCCTGGCGGCGGCTCGGCTGGCAATGATGTATCGGCAGGCGTTCGGGCACGACGTGGTGATCGACCTCGTGGGCTACCGCCGTTACGGACACAACGAGGGCGACGAGCCGGCCTATTCGCAGCCGTCCATGTACGCCAGGATCGCCGAGCACCCGTCCGTGCGCGAGCGATACCAGGAGCACCTGGTCGCTGCTGGAGCGCTCTCCGAAGATGAGGCGGAGTCCAGGATCAAGGCGGCCCAGCGGGACCTCACCACCCGCCAGGCATCGCTGCGCAAGGGCGCCGAGGAGGGCGAGTCGGAGCTCGATCGCGGCTCGGAGGCGATCCCCCAGCAAAAGGCGGCGGAGCCGAAGACTGCGGTCGGGCTGGCCCGGTTACGCGGGCTGAATGCTGCGCTCGGCGCCGTGCCGGACGGCTTCACGGTCCATCCCAAGCTGGGCAAGCAGCTGCAGCGACGTGCGGCGGCACTGGACGACGATGAGCCGCGCATCGACTGGGCCCACGCGGAGCTGCTGGCCTTTGCGACGCTGTTGGCCGAAGGGACGCCGATCCGGCTGACCGGACAGGACACGGTGCGCGGTACCTTCAGCCAGCGCCACGCAGGGCTCTGGGACGCGGTGAGCGGCGAGCGCCATGTGCCACTCCAGCACCTGGCCGGCTCGCGGGCGGCCTTCGAGCTCCACAATTCCCCGCTCTCGGAGTACGCGTCTCTCGGCTTCGAGTACGGCTATGCGGTGACCGCGCCCGATGCGCTGGTCCTCTGGGAGGCCCAGTACGGCGACTTCGTCAACGGCGCCGAGATCATCCTCGACCAATTCCTGGTCTCCGGCCTGGCCAAGTGGCGGCTCACTTCGCGCCTGACCCTGCTGCTGCCGCACGGCTACGAAGGATCCGGACCCGAGCATTCGTCCGCCCGGCTGGAGCGCTTCCTGGCGCTCGGCGCCGAGGGCAACATCCGGGTGGTCTACCCCACCACTCCCGCGCAATACTTCCATCTGCTCCGGCGGCAGGCACGCCATCGCGACGCTCGGCCGCTGGTGGTCATGACGCCGAAGTCGCTGCTGCGGCTGCCGCAGGCCGCATCGCGCGCCTCCGAGCTGTCGTCAGGCACCTTCCGCGGCGTCCTGGACGATCCGCGCACGGCTGCCGATGCAAAGGCGGTCGCGAAGGTGCGGCGCGTGCTCCTCTGCAGCGGCAAGGTCTACTACGACCTCATCGGCTCCGAGCACCTCGAGAAGGCCGCCGATGTTGCCGTGATCCGGGTCGAGCGCCTCTATCCCTTCCCGGACGAGGAGCTCCAGGTCATCCTCGACCGTTACCCCAGGATCGAGTCCTTCGCCTGGGTCCAGGAGGAACCGCGCAACATGGGCGCAAGGAAATTTGTGCTCCCCAAGATTCGTCACCTGGTGTCGTACAAGATCCCGCTCGGCGACATCTCGCGCCCGGAGCGCTCCCGACCGGCCGAGGGCTATCCCGCGGCGCATCACCTCGAGCAGGAACGCATCGTGCGCGAGGCGCTCACCGGCCGCTGAGCGCCGGCCGACGGTGCACACCGCCGCTGCCGCGCGGATCCCAGACCGCACAGATGACCAGCCATGTTCACCACATGACTACTGGGGCGCCCTTCGCCACGCTGCCGTCATCCGCAGTGGACGCTCGGAGCGTGCGACGGCCCACTCCAGCGGCTCGGAGGGCGGATTTCGGGCTGCTGATCGACCGTATCAATCACGTGGTGCATATCTGAGCGCCTGACGCACGGCGCAGTGCCGAAGAGCAGTCAAGCGGCGAATAACTGACCGCATCCTGCGAGGGGCTGGCCCAGGTTCTGGCGGTCGGCGGCTGACCCGTGCCTATACTCGGCGCCGTGCAGCAACAGCCGCTTCTC
>JBHENV010000278.1:0-3898 GCA_046261895.1 Candidatus Limnocylindria bacterium | reverse complement strand
ATGCCCTGCGAGCCGAGCACATCCGCGTAGTTGTCGAGTGTGAAGTTGAACCGCCCGCCGAAGATCTCCCACCAGCCGGTGCTGAGGATCTCGGATTGCGGCCGGAACGATGTGATCAGGAGGCCGATGGTCGGCAGCAGCCAGATGAGGCCCACGATCGCGAGCGCGATGTGAATCGGAGACTTGGTGACGATCCGGCTCAGCCGCTCGCTGAAGGTCCGTGGCGGTCTCTCGACCATCACGCTTTCACCGACGGTCATGCGACCACCCTTTCGCTGCGGAAGCGCCGAATGTTGAAAACCATGACCGGGATCAGGACCACGAGCATCACCACGGCAACCGTCGCGCTGTAGTCGAAGTTGCGCGCGCTGAACTGCTGGTACATCTGCACCCCGATCACGTTGCTCGCGTTGCCGGGACCGCCCTCGGTCATGACGTACACGAGGTCGAACAGCTTGATGACGTTGATGGTGAGCGTCACTGCGATGACCGAGATCGGCAGCGACAGCATCGGCACGATGATGCGCCGGAAGATCTGCCCCTCGGAAGCGCCGTCCACCCGGGCGGCCTCCAGGATCTCGCTGCTGATGCCCTTGAGCGCCGCCGACAGAATGACGACCGCGAAGCCGGCGGAGCCCCAGACCCCCGCGACGATGAGCGCGGTGTTGACGAAGCCGGCGCTTCCGAGCCACGAGATCGGCCCGACGTTGGCGATCCCGAGGATCGCGTTCAGCAGGCCGGTATCGGGATCAGGGGCGTAGACGAACCGCCAGATGACGCCGAGCGCCGTGGCGGCAATCGCCATCGGCAGGAAGACGATGGCCTTGACGACGCGCTCGTAGCGCACCCGGGTGGCCATGACCGCCACAATCAGGCCGACCACGATGCAGCCGCCGGTGTAGAAGATCAGCCACAGGATGTTGTTGAACAGCGCACCGCTCGGTGGGAACGAGAAGCGGATGAAACGTGGGTCGGCCGTGAGCAGCTGGATGTAGTTGCCGAGGCCGTTCTCGAAGCTCAGCACGATGGTCTGGATGGCCGGATAGACCATGAAGACCGCGAGCAGGATGACGGCCGGGCCGATGAAGACGAGCGCCGTCGGGCTCACTCCCTGCAGGAATTTCGGCGACTGGGACCGAGCTGCGTCCGTGGTGGACGTCTTCGGCGTCGCGGTCGCGGTGCTCATCCACGAACCTCCTCGTGCGCGATTGGCGAGGGGCGGTGGATTGCTCCACCACCCCTCGGCCGGTTAGCGATCGCTCAGCTCTCCGCCTCCGTGAAGGCCTGCTCAACGCCGACCTGGAGCTCTTCCAGAGCGGCGTCGAGGCCGTCCGGATTGTTCAGGGCCGTCTGGAGGGTCGCACCCATGTCGGGTGACCCGGCCGGCAGCAGGTCGGAGCCGTCATAGCGCACGTCCTCGGCGTTCGCCACCTGCTCGGCCTCCTTGCTGGCCAGCTCGTTCGGATAGACCGACGACTCGACGCCGATGATCGGCGAGATGATCGTGCCCTGCTCGGCCCACACGGTGCCGGCCTCCGGGCTGACCATGTAGGTCATGAACTCGGCGACATCGGAGTCGTTCGTGAACGCGGCGATGACGTCACCACCGATGGTGACCGGCGTCCCCCCGTCGCCAACGGCCGGGAAGTCGAAGAAGTCGATCTCCGTCCCGAGTCCCTCGGCCAGTTCCGGGTTCTGGCCGACGGCGAGGCCGGCCACGAAGCCACCCTCGTAGAAGAGCCATGCGTCGTTATCGGTGCTGAAGGCCTGGTCGATGGCATCGTTGAAGCCGGTGCCCAGCGCACCATCGATCCCGCCGACCAGATTCTCCTCGTTCAGGATGCGCGTCATCTCGGTGATGCTGTCCTTGACGGACTGATCGGTGAATGGAAGCTCGCCGCTGAAGAGCTGGTCGTACATTTCCACGCCGTGCTGACGGATGTAGATGGACTCGAACCAGTCGGTCAGGTTCCAGGTGTCCGCGCAGCCGCAGGCCCATGCCGGACCGTCGTAGTTCTCGCCCAGTGCCACCATGTCGTCATAGGTCTCGGGGATCTCGATGCCGAGCTCCTCGAACGACGATGGGTGATACCAGACGGTGCTCTTCGAGTTCAGCTTCACCATCGGCGCGTACAGCACGTCGTCGACGGTGCCGATGTCGAGAATGCCCGGTGCGTACCGGTCCTCGATGTCGGCTCGGACCACGCCCAGGTCCTCCATCGGAATGAGCAGGCCGTCCTGCGCGAAGCTCTGCATGAAGCCGATGCCGGGCATGATCGCCACGTCCGGCGGGTCGCCACCGGCGGCGCGCGTGCTCAGCACACCCGCGTAGTCGTCACGGACCGTCTCGTACTCGGCGACGATGCCGGTCTCCTCCTCGAAGGCATCGAGGACGGCCTGGAAGGCCTCGCCCTCGGCGCCGCCCCAGAGCGAGGTGACGCTGATGGTGCCATCACCCTCCTCGCTGCCGCCGCCGCCACCGCCACTGGCGCCGGGGCTGGCGCCACCGCCACCGCCACCGCCACCGCCGTCATCTGTCTCGCCCGCTGGGCACGCGGTGAGCACCAGCATGACGATCATGAGTGGTGCCACCAGTCGAAACTTGGTCATCGATTCCTCCACCTGACTCCTGGATGGTTGCGTGGCGCCGCCACGATGCCTGGGATGTGGGAACGCCTGCCTTCTCTTCGTACGGTTGCCGTTGCACTCGGGTTCAGTTCGTCCGGCCTCAGCCGACGAGCGTCTTCTCCGAGTCCGGGTCGAAGATATGAAGCTTTTCCATCGGAACCGCCAGGTCCACGCTGTCGCCGACGGAGACCTTCCGGTCCGACGGGAGGAGGGCCACGATCTCGTTGCCCTCCGCCTGGGCGTGGATGAGCTCCTCGTTGCCGAGGTACTCGACGACATCGACCTTGGCGGGGAAGCGGACAGCGCTGCTCTCCTGGCCGTTGGCCAGCTCGATGTGCTCGGGCCGGAAGCCGATGAGCACGTTGGCGCCGTCGGGGCGCTGTTCCGCCGCTCGCGCCGGCTCACCGCTGAGCTCGAGCTTGGCACCGCCCAGCATGAGGTCCTTTCCTTCTGCGGTGGCGGTGGCGAAGTTCATCGACGGTGAGCCGATGAATCCCGCGACGAAGATGTTGACGGGGTGGTCGTACAGGTCCTGGGGCGAGCCGACCTGCTGGAGCAGGCCGTCCTTCATGACGCAGATGCGGTCGCCCATCGTCATCGCCTCGACCTGGTCATGGGTGACGTACACGGTGGTCGTCCCGAGGCGCTGGTGGAGGCGGGCGATCTCGGCCCGCGTCTGGACGCGCAGCTTGGCGTCGAGGTTGGAGAGCGGCTCATCCATGAGGAAGACCGATGGCTCGCGCACGATGGCGCGTCCGAGCGCCACGCGCTGCCGCTGGCCGCCGGAGAGCGCCTTCGGCTTGCGGTCGAGGAAGCGTTCGAGGCCCAGGATCGCTGCGCCCTCCTTGACGCGCTTATCGATCTCCTCTTTCTTCATCTTGCGTAGCTTCAGCCCAAAGGCGAGGTTGTCGAACACCGTCATGTGTGGGTAGAGCGCGTAGCTCTGGAACACCATCGCGATGTCGCGATCCTTCGGCGCCACGTTGTTCACGACCCTGTCGCCGATGAGGAGGCGCCCGTCGCTGATGTCCTCGAGTCCGGCCACGCAGCGCAGGGCGGTCGTCTTCCCACAGCCGGATGGGCCGACAAGGACGAGGAACTCACCGTCCTTGACCTCGAGGTTGAGATCGTTCACGGCAATGACGTCTTCGCCGTACCGCTTGTACATGTGGTCGAACGTGACGGTCGCCATCGAACATTCGCTCCTGTCGATCAACGGCAGGCCGCTTGCGGCCTGGTGGCCCCTGCTCGGGATAGGCCATCATAGTAC
>JBHENV010000277.1:0-6950 GCA_046261895.1 Candidatus Limnocylindria bacterium | reverse complement strand
ATTGACGGCCACGGATCAGTCAGCTGGGCAGTTGATCGGTGCCGATCGAGATGCAGCGCAGGATGGCTTCGACCGTTCGGTCGGCATCGGCCTCGGTGGTCGACCAGTTGCTGACGCTGATGCGCATGGCGGCCGCCCCCTGCCAGGTCGTGCCGCCCATCCAGGCGGTCCCCTCGTCCTGGACACGAGTGATCACCTCGCGGGTGTGATCGTCGTCACCGAAGCGGACAAGGACCTGGTTCAGGACCACGTCGTTGAGGATCTCGACCCCGGGCGCCTCCCCAAGCCGATCGGCGATGCGTCGCGCCAGTGCGCAGCAGCGCTCCACGAGTGTCTCCACGCCCTCGCGGCCGAGTGAGCGGATCGCCGCGTAGAGCGCGAATCCTCGCGCGCGGCGTGAGCTGTCGAGGACCCATTCCCATGACTCGCGTTGCTCGCTGCGCATCAGGTACGGCGCCGTGGCGGACATCGCCGCGCGGTGCGCCTCATGGTCTCGGACCGCCACGAAGCCACAGTCGTAGCCGACGTTCAGCCACTTGTGGGCGTCCGTCGACCACGAGTCGGCGCGCTCGATCCCGTCGACAAGGTGACGAAGGCGCGCCGGCACCGCCGCCCAGAGCCCGAATGCGCCGTCGACGTGCAGCCACGAGTTCGGGTGAGACGCCAGCACCTCGGCAATCTCGCCCGAGGGATCGAAGGCGCCGCTGTTCACGTTCCCCGCCTGCACGCACACGATCAGCGGCCCGTCCGCCGCCACGACGGCCGCCGTGGCGTCCTCCGCGATCATTCGCCCCTGGTCGTCCACGGCGATGCGGGTGACCCGCTCGCGGCCGAGACCCAGGTACTGCAACGCTGTGAGCACGGTGGCGTGCGCCTGCTCCCCGACGAGCACCGTGATCGGCGGCGCCCCGTACAGACCATCGGCCTCCACGTCCCAGCCGACGCGCCGAAGGACGGCATGGCGGCCGGCGGCCAGCCCGACCGTGTTTCCGAGGCCAGCACCGGTGGGAAGCCCGAAGCTGGCATCGGCCGGAAGCCCGAGGAGATCGAGCATCCACCTCCCGGCCACTTCTTCCGCCGCCGCGGCCGCGGGAGAGAGGGCATGCAGCGCGGCGTTCTGGCCCCACGCGGTCGCGAGCCAGTCGGTCGCGGCCGCCGCGGGCAGCGCTCCGCCGACCACGAACCCGAAGTAGCGGGGCCCGGCCGACGCCACCAGTCCGGGGTCGACGCTGACGGCCAGCTCCTCGACGACGGCGGTCGCGTCCATGCCCCGTTCGGGAACGGGGCCGCCGAGTCGAGCCACGAGGGATGCCGCGTCCGCCCTCGGGCCGACGTGGCGTTCCTCGAGTCCGGCCAGGTATTCGAGCCCGAGCTCGGCGGCGCGCCGCAGCGTGGTCTCACGTTCGTCCATGGCACGCATCCTACCTTCGACGACGATGCGCCTATAGTCCCGCGATCAGGCCTCCGTCGACCGCGATGAGCTGGCCGGTCAGGTACGACGCCCGCTCGGAGGCAAGGAAGGCGACGAGTGAGCCGAGCTCGTCCGGGCGGCCGTAGCGTCCCGCGGGAATGGTCCCGATGTGAGCGTTTCGGACCGCCTGTTCGGTGGTGCCCTCGCGCTCCGCCCGACCCGAGTCGAGCTGGGTGATGCGCGGCGTGTCGATGCGCCCCGGCATGACGCCATTGAGCGTGACGCCCTCGGCAGCGATGGCGCGCGCCGTCGTCTTGAGCCAGGCGGCCAGCGCCGAGCGACCGGCGTTCGAGTAGACGAGGTCGTTGATCGGCTGCCGGACGCCGCTCGACAGGATGGCCACCACGCGTCCCCAGCCGCGTTCGCGCATCGCGGGCAGGAGTTGGGTGGCGAGCTCGATCGGCGTGGCGGCCAGCAGCTGGAAGGCGTGCTGCCAGGCATCAGGATCGGTCGCCGTCGGGTCGGCGGTCGGCGGGCCGCCGGCGTTCAGGACGAGAATGTCGATCGGCCCCACCTCGTTGGCAGCGGCGGCGATCGCGGCCGCCGCATCGGGCGCCGAGGCGTCGGCGACGGCGTGCGTCACTGCCACTCCATGCGTCGCCCGCAGGTCTTCCGCGGTGGCGCGCAGCGCATCGCCGTTGCGTGACCAGATGAGCAGGTCGCAGCCCTCGGCCGCCAACGCCTCGGCAGAGGACCTGCCCAGTCCGGAGGTGGCGCCGCCGACGACCGCGGTTCGCCCGCGCAGCTCGAGGTCCATGGCGCCTAGCCTGGCACGAGGACGCCGCCCTCACGGCGCCGTCGCACCACGTGAATTGCCAGGCCCGCCACGATCGCGGCGATCCCCGCGGCGACGAAAAGGGGATCGGTGTAGAGCAGGGCGAGCGCCCCGCCTGCCATCAGGACGCGCTCCGGCCACCTCGTCGGTCCGAGCAGCCAGCCACCGGTCGCGACCGCCAGGGCGGCGACGGCGACCACCGCCACGGGCAGCACCCAGAGCATGTTGAGCACGGGTCCTCGCAGCAGGAGCGCCTCGCCGGCGGGCGCGAGCACGAACACGAAGGGCACCAGGAAGGCGGGGAGCGTGTAGCGCCAGGCCATCATCATCGTGCGGGTCGGGCTGCCGCGGGTGATGGCCGCCGCGGCGTAGGCGGAGAGCGCGGTGGGCGGCGAGACCTCCGACAGCACCGCGTAATAGAAGATGAACATCAGCGAGGCGTAGCTCGGGACGTCGAATGCGTCGAACGCGGGCTTGATGATGACCGCGGCGATGATGAACGACGCAGTGACGGGCACCGCCAGGCCGAGAAGCATGACGGCGAGTCCGGAGAAGAGGGCGGTGAGCGCCAGGTTGCCCGCGGCGATCGCCACGATGATTCCGGCGAGCTTCAGTCCCAGCCCGGTCAGCGTCACCACGCCCACGATGATGCCGGAGGCGGCGCACACGGCCACGACTGGCAGCACGCCGGTGGCTCCCGCGGCGAGCGCATCCCACAGCCGTCGCGGTGTGAGCCGATGCTCGCGATCCAGGAAGCTGAGCGCGAATGCCAGCGCGGTCGAGAGGACGACCGCCCGGAACGGCGTCATGCCCATCACCATGAAGATGACGATGGCGAAGAGCGAGCTGAAGTGGTAGCCGTAGCGCATGAGCTGCCTGCCGAGTGGCGGCGCCTCGACGGCAACGGCGTGGGTCCGGTAGCGACGCGCATCGAGCTCGACCGCCAGGATGATGCCGAGGTAGTAGAGCAACGTCGGCACGGTCGCGAGCAGCAGCACCACCAGGTACGACTCGCGCAGCAGCTCGGCGATGATGAACGCCGCTGCGCCGAGCGTGGGTGGCGAGAGGATGGCGCCGATGCCGGCGGCCGCCAGCACCCCGCCGCCCTGCTCCTTCGGATAGCCGGCGCGACGCAGCAGCGGCCAGGACACGCTGCCCAGGGTCACCGTGGTGGCGACGCCCGATCCGGATACGGTTCCGAGCAGGAAGCCGGCGAGCGCAACCGTCCGACCGGGTCCGGCGCTGGATTGGCCGAAGGCGGCGAAGCTGACGTCCAGGAAGAACTTGCTCGCCCCCGAGTACTCGAGCACTGCGCCGTAGATCGTGAACAGCACGATGTACGTGGCGGCGACCTGGAGCGGCGTGCTGAAGATGCCCGCCGAGGTCAGGTACTCGTGGCCGATGAAGCGCGGCAGCGCGTAGCCACGGTGGGCGATCACGTCGGGCAGGATCGGTCCGAGGTAAGCGTACGCGATGAAGACCGCGACGACGACGACCATGATCCAACCCACCGTGCGCCTGGTCGCCTCCAGGATGAGGACGATGGCCAGGACGCCCATGACGATGTCGAGCTCTGTCGGAGCGGCAGCACGACGGCTGAACTCCTCGTAGAAGATGATCGCGTAGACCATCGGGACCGCGGCGAGCAGGGCGAGGATCCAGTCAATCGGATGCGGATTGTCGGGCCGGTCCTCCTCGATGGCTCGCTTCGATCGCCCCCAGCCCCGGTAGACCAGGAAGGTCATCGCAAGTGCCACCCCGGCGAAGGCCGGGATGTACACGTTCGCGGTGATCGTGCCGAAGAAGGCGAGCACCCAGTAGAGGGCGTACAGCGAGAGCGCCACCGCCAGCGCCCACACGACCCGCTTCGGCCAGCCCGACAGCGTCCGGCCCGGCTTCTCGGCGTCGTACTCGGCGATCAGCGCCGCGTCCCTTGCTGCCTGGTCGCTCATTCGGAACCCTCGATGGTGAGGACGACGAGCGTGTCATCCCGATCGGCGACCAGCCGCCACAGCTCGATCTCCTGCCCCGAGGCCAGCAGCGTCCGCTGTCCGAGCGCCGTTGCCTGGACCCGCAGCGGCAAGGCGATCGACGGACGCTCCACGCCGATGCGCCAGGTCCGGTCCGCGCCCGGCTCGGACCGCGTTGCACCGACCGCCGTGTAGTACTCCTCCAGGACGGCGAGCTCGTCGGCCCGCAGCTCGACGAGGTTCAGCTGATCGCCGTCGAGCACCTCGAACTGCTCCTCGGCGATCGACTCGTAGACGGAGTTGCGGTAGCGCAGCGCGAACCCGTCCGACGCTGCGATCGAGGCGCGCGCCAGCTCCCCGCCGGTGCGGTCGCTTACTACGACCCAGTGCGGGTCCCGGTCGACCGCCATCACAGCCACGACTCCCACCGCGCTGGCGAGAAGAACGAGCAGGGCGAGGCCAGCCACGCGCCGGCCTCGCCATCGGGCCATCGGCTCAGGAGCCGTAGAAGGTCTGTGCTCCCGGACACACGTCCATGAACGGCACGTCGCTCGCGATCTCCTGGTCGAGCTCCTCGGCCGCCGGGTGGACGGCAACCAGGTCATCCTTGTGCTCGAACAGCAGCGCGGTCAGCTGCTCCTGGAGCGCCTCGTCCATGCTCGTGTTCACCACCAGGACGTTCGGTACGCCCACCACCGGGACGACGTCGGTCTGACCCTCGTAGGAATCCGCGGGGATCTCCGACTCGAGGTAGTACTCGCCGTACGTACCCTGGAGATCGGCCGTGAACTCACCCGTCGGCACGAGCACCATGTCGCCAGTGCTGGCGTAGTCGACGAGCGCCCCGGTCGGCAGGCCGCCGGACCAGAAGCCGGCGTCCAGCGTCCCGTCCCGCAGCGCATCCACCGTCTCGGCGACGCCCAGCTGGGCACGGTCGATGTCGGCGTCCGGATCGAGTCCCGCTGCCTCGAGGATGCGCAGCCCGATGATCTCCGTGCCCGACCCAGCCTCACCGAGCGAGACGCGTTTGCCCTCGAGGTCGGCGACGCCGGTGATGCCGCTGTCGGCCGACGCGACCAGCTGGGTGAAGTTCGTGTAGATGAAGCCCAGGGCGCACGCCTCGATCGCGCCGCCCTCGAAGTCGCCGGTGCCGGTCACCGCGTCGGACGCCGTATCACCGAGGACGAAGGCGATATCCGAGTCGCCTGAGCCGATGAGGTTCATGTTGTCGACGGAAGCATTCGTCTCTTCCGCCGTCGCGGTGTATCCCTCGACGTTCTCGGTGATCAGGTCGGCGAGACCGCCACCGAGCGGGAAGTACACGCCGCCCGTACCGCCTGTCGCGATGGAGAGCCGGCCCGTCCCGGCGTCGCCGCCACCGCTGGCGGCCGGGCCGCTGCCTGTGGGCTCGTCCTCGCCCTCGCCCAGTGGCTGGCAGGCCGCCAGCGCCACCATGATCGCCAGAAGAATGGTCCCGACCCCGCGACCACGGAGGTATCGGGATCCGTCCGATCCAGACATTCGATGCTCCTCACTCCTTGGCGACGGCTCCCTCCGCCTGCCGCCGCGGATGATTCGCCCGGGTCGTTGTCGTGCGGAAGCAAGTCTAGCGAGGGCGTCGAGTGTCGCGCGACCCCGCCTCGACAGATCGCTCAATGCGGCGGCTACCATGACACCAGCATCATCCCCCGATGCTGCCAGCAACCAGATAACAGGTGAGTCATGCGATGCACACAAGGCGGGTTCCGCTGATGATGAGGATGCGCCTGGGGCGCGCGGCATTGGCACTCCTGGTCGCCGTCTCGATCACGGGATGCGGCACTGCCGACGCCCCGTCGGAAACGGCAACGTCCGCCACGACCGGCACATCATCACCGGCCCCGGCGAGCCCGACGACGACTGTCACGGACGAACCGACGGCGACCGTCACGGCTGGCCCGACGGCATCGCTGGTGGTGGGGGCCTGCCTGGACGAGGAGGTCATCGACGCCGTCGACCAGGTCCGCACCGGAGACCTTGACACCGACCCGCCGATCGGCGAGGTGGCAGATGCGCTGGAGACCCTCGAGCTCGAAGGCCGACCGGACGAGATCCGGGAACGATTGGTGAGCACCCTCCGCGCCAGCCCGACTGTCCAGGATGACATCGTCTTCGCCGCCGTGGCGTTCTGGGCGGAGGTGCCCGTCGTCGAGTGCTGACGTGACAGCCTACAGGCAGGCGCCGGTCCCGACGGCGCTCGTCGAGCCCAAGGCCGGCCCCAGGCGTTCCAGCGCCTGGTCCGCACCGATGGCGTAGCCCACCTCCGGCGTAGCGAGCGATGCGCCGAAGACCACGCCCCCAACCACGCCCGGCGCCGTGACGAGCGGGCCGCCGCTGTTGCCGCGACGGATATCGGCGGTCATCTCGACGACGCTCCTATCGGTGATCCCGTCGCCGTAAATGTTCGGGCCGCCCGCTCGATACGCTGCCGTCACCGCCGCGGGCGTCACCGTCAGGGCGCCGCCCCCGGGATGGCCCAGGGCGACACCGGTCGTCGCGCGGGCCGGAGCCATGGCGCTCAGCGTGAGCGCGGGTGCGCCCGCACCCGGGACGCTGAGCAGCGCGAGATCGGCGTCGGGATCGAAGGCCACCACCGTCGCGGGATGGATGGATCCGCCCAGACCGACGCTCGTTTCGGTGCTGCCGGCCACGACGTGCGCGTTGGTGATTACGTCGGTGGCCGAGACGAAGAAGC
>JBHENV010000276.1:0-3577 GCA_046261895.1 Candidatus Limnocylindria bacterium | reverse complement strand
AAACGTGCCGCACGTCCGTATAGAGATCAAGACGAGGCAGGCGGTCTCCGAAGCGGCGTGCCACATCGGTACCGTACACTCAGCATCAGATCCAGCCACGAGAGTGTCGAACAATGGACCGATTCGACAAGTTCACCGATCGGGCGCGTAAGGTCCTGACCCTCGCGCAGGATGAGGCGCAGCGCTTCAACCATAACTACATCGGCACCGAGCACCTGCTCCTCGGCCTCGTCCGCGAGGGCGAGGGGGTGGCGGCGCGCGTGCTCGAGAACATGAACGTCGAGCTCTCGAAGGTCCGCACCGCGGTCGAGTTCATCATCGGGCGCGGCGACCGGCCGGTGGTTGGTGAGGTGGGACTCACTCCTCGCGCGAAGCGCGTCATCGAGCTGGCGATCGACGAGGCACGCCGCCTCGGCCACAACTACATCGGCACCGAGCACCTGCTGCTCGGGCTCGTCCGCGAGGGCGAGGGAATCGCGGCCGGCGTGCTGGAGAGCCTCGGGGTCAACCTGGACAAGGTGCGCCACCAGGTGATCCACGTCCTCAGTCAGTCGAGCAGCACCGCGCCGACCCAGGAGACGAAGCGCCCGAGCAAGACGCCGACCCTGGACCAGCTGGGCATCAACCTCACCGAGGCCGCCCGCTCCGGCGCGCTCGATCCCGTCATCGGGCGCGAGAAGGAGATCGAGCGCGTCATCCAGATCCTGTCCCGACGCCGCAAGAACAATCCCGCGCTGATCGGTGAGCCCGGCGTCGGCAAGACCGCCATCGCCGAGGGTTTGGCGCATCGGATCGTCAGCGGCGACGTGCCCGAGACACTCGCCGACAAACGGGTGCTGACCCTGGACATCGGCTCGCTGGTGGCCGGCACGAAGTATCGCGGCGAGTTCGAGGAGCGCCTCAAGAAGATCATCGAGGAGCTGCGCGCCAGCAGCGACAGCGTGCTCTTCATCGACGAGCTGCACACGCTGGTCGGCGCGGGCGCCGCGGAGGGCGCCATCGACGCCGCGAACATCCTGAAGCCACCGTTGGCGCGCGGTGAGCTCCAGTGCATTGGCGCGACGACGCTCGACGAGTACCGCAAGTACATCGAGAAGGACTCCGCGCTCGAGCGCCGATTCCAGCCGGTCATGGTCGACGAGCCGACGGTCGACCAGGCGGTCGACATCCTCTTCGGCATTCGGGAGCGGTTCGAGGAGCATCACAAGGTCAAAATCAGCGACGAGGCGGTCCGGGCGGCCGTCGACCTGAGCGTTCGCTACGTGGCCGATCGCGCGCTGCCCGACAAGGCGATCGACCTCATCGACGAGGCGGGCTCCCGGGTGCGGCTGCGATCCGCATCGGCTCCGCCGGAGATCAAGGCGGCGCAGGTCGCCCTCGGCGAGATCACCGTCCTGAAGGACGAGGCGATCGCCGGACAGGACTACGAGGCTGCAGCTTGACTGCGTGACGAGGAGGCCCGGGGCAAGGACCACGTCGACCAGCTCAAGGCCACGTGGCGCCAGGAGCAGGCCAAGGAGACTCCGGTCGTCACCGACGAGGACATCGCCCAGGTCGTGAGCATGTGGACCGGGATCCCGGTCATCCGGATCAGCGCCGAGGAGTCGGAGCGGCTGCTCCACATGGAGGACGCGCTGCACGGTCGCGTCATCGGCCAGCAGGAGGCGATCGTCACCATCAGCCGGGCCGTTCGCCGTGCGCGGGCCGGGCTCAAGGATCCCAAGCGGCCGATTGGCTCGTTCATCTTCATGGGACCGACCGGCGTCGGCAAGACCGAGCTCGCCAAGGCGCTGGCGGAGTTCATGTTCGGCTCCGAGGACGCGCTGGTGAAGGTCGACATGAGCGAGTTCATGGAGCGTCACAACGTGTCACGCCTGGTCGGCGCACCGCCCGGCTACGTCGGCTACGACGAGGGTGGCCAGCTGACCGAGGCGGTGCGGCGCAAGAGCTACAGCGTGGTCCTGCTCGACGAGATTGAAAAGGCGCATCCGGAGGTCTTCAACATCCTGCTCCAGATCCTGGAGGACGGGCACCTGACCGATGCGAAGGGGCGCCGCGTCGACTTTCGCAACACGGTCATCATCATGACCAGCAACGTCGGGGCGCAGCAGATGCAGCGGGACACCTCGATCGGCTTCCGGGCGGGCGCCGTCGGCGAGGTGGCGCAGGCGACGGCTGACTACGAGCGCATGAAGGACAAGGTGCTCGGCGAGCTGAAGAACACGTTCCGGCCGGAGTTCCTGAACCGGATCGACGCCACCGTCGTGTTCCGACAGCTGACCCGCGAGGAGATCCGCGAGATCGTCGACCTGCTGCTGGCGCGAGTCAAGGAACAGCTCGCCGGGCAGGAGATGGAGCTGGTCGTGACCGATGCCGCCAAGGACTCGATCATCGCCAAGGGCTACGACCAGGCATACGGCGCGCGACCACTGCGCCGGGAAATCCAGAACCAGATCGAGGACGCGCTGGCCGAGCGGATGCTCCAGGCGAGCTTCTCGCCGGGGGATACCGTCACCGTGGACGTCGGGGCCGACGGTGCGCTGACGATCGAACGTGCCGGCTCCACGAAGCGACAGCCGGCCAAGGCCGGTCGGTAAGCCGCCGCTAAACCGCCGGTAAGGCGGCGGTAAGAGGTCCCGCGCCACCATGGGCGCATCAATCAGTCGTCGATTCGGAGCAGCGTGCCAGCCGTCAGGACCACCTACCTCTGCCAGCAGTGCGGCGCCGCGTCGCCCAAATGGGCCGGTCAATGTCCGTCCTGCGCCGCGTGGAACACGCTGGTGGAGACGATCGCCGGGCCACGATCGAGCGGACGTCCTGCATCCGCCGCCCGATCGATGGCTGGGGCCGCCGCCGTGGAGCCGATCGGAAGCATCACGAGCGCGGAGGCGTCGCGCCTCTCATCGGGTATCGGCGAGGTGGATCGCGTGCTCGGGGGCGGATTCGTCCCGGGCTCGATCATCCTGATCGGCGGAGACCCCGGCATCGGCAAGTCGACCCTCCTCCTGCAGCTCGCGGCGCGGATCGCGGCCGGCGGAGGTCACGCACTCTACGTGACGGCCGAGGAGTCGACGGCCCAGGTACGGGGCCGCGCCGAGCGGATCGGTGGCGTCGTCGACCGACTCGACCTGGCGGCCACCACCGAGCTCGAAACCGCCCTGGCGGCCATCGAGAGCGTGTCACCCGCGCTGGCCGTGGTGGACAGCGTCCAGACCTTGACCAGCGCGGAGTTGGGCGGGCCCGCGGGCAGCGTCGGACAGGTGCGCGAGGTGGCGGCTCGCCTCGCGGAGGTGGCGAAGGCCGGACAGACCTGCATCGCGCTGGTCGGCCACGTCACGAAGGAGGGCACGGTCGCCGGTCCGCGAACGCTGGAGCACCTCGTCGACGCGGTCATCTATCTCGAGGGTGAGCGCCTCGGCTCCACCCGTCTCCTGCGGGCGGCCAAGAACCGATTCGGATCGACCGACGAGGTGGGGGTGCTCGAGATGCGCGGCGACGGGCTGGCCGAGGTCGACGACGCCAGCCGTTTCTTCCTGGAGTCGGATGAGACGCCCACGGCCGGCTCGGCGGTCACGAT
>JBHENV010000275.1:0-4923 GCA_046261895.1 Candidatus Limnocylindria bacterium | reverse complement strand
CGTCCACGTCGGACCGGGCGTGCGCGAACAGGAGGCACTGGAGAGGGTGTACGCCGACAAGACCATCCGCTGCCGGGATTGCGGGATGGACTTTGTGTTCTCAGCCGGAGAGCAGGAGTTCTATGCCAGCAAGGGGCTGGTGAACGAGCCACAGCGCTGCCAGGGCTGCCGGGCGATCGCAAAGCAGAATCGCGCCCTCGGCATCGGCGCTGGGGATGGAGGCGGAGGCGGAGAGCGGGAGATGCATGCCGCCGTGTGCGCCGAGTGTGGCGGACAGGCGCTGGTGCCCTTCCTGCCTCGGAACGACCGGCCGGTCTACTGCTCCAACTGCTTCGACAAGGTACGCGCCCGGGCCTGAGCACCTGGGCCTGAGCACCTCGGCGGGGAACCCATGCCCTGTTGTCATCGGGCATTTCAGCCGGCCGCGGCGTTCATTGCGGGCCGCGAGTCGCCTGTCCGTGCGGACGTGGGACATTCGCCCGATCCCCGGCGGCGATGCGGGTGGTCACAATCGTGCCCTGACGACGTAACCCCAGGGCTCAAGATCATGATCAATCGCATCACCCGGCTCGCCGGGGCGTTTATCATCGCCATCGGCGCCGTGATGGTCCAGTCGCCGGCGCCGAGCCAGGCGGCCATGACCGTTCAGCGCTTCGGCGGTGCTGATCGGTACGCGACCGCCGCCGCCGTCAGCGCCGCGCACTTCGCCGCCGGCGCCCCGGTCGCGTACGTGGCCACCGGGCTCGACTTTCCCGATGCGCTGGCCGGCGGGCCGGCAGCGGCCCGTGCCGGCGGCCCCGTTCTGCTGGTAACCCGGACGGGGATTCCCGCGCCGATCGCCACCGAGCTGAACCGGCTGCGCCCGGGGCGGATCATCGTCCTCGGAAGCGCCGCCGCCGTCGGCGACGCGGTGCTGCGAGCTCTTGATGCCTACGACACCGGCGGCGGGGTCAGCCGCATCGCCGGTCCGGATCGATTCGCGACGGCCGCGGCGGTGAGCGCGGTGACATTCGCCGCCGGCGCCGCCGTTGCCTATGTCGCGACCGGATCCACGTTCCCAGACGCCCTCGTGGGCGGAGTCGCCGCGGCACGTGCCGGCGCTCCCGTGCTGCTGGCCAAGCAGGATGCGCTGCCGGCCGCGACCGAGGCGGAGCTCCGGCGGCTCGCCCCGGGCCGAATCGTCGTGCTCGGCGGCCCCAGCGCCGTGGGCGACGGCGTGGTCACGAGGCTCCGCTCGCTCGCGACGAGCGGGACGGTGACGAGGATCGCCGGCGCGGACCGCTACGCAACCGGCGTCGCCGTGAGCAAGGCCTCGTTCGCAAGCGCGCCATCGCTGTTCATCGCGACGGGACGGTCGTTCCCCGATGCGTTGGTGGCCGTTCCCGCGGCGGCGAACAACGGCGGCGCCCTGCTGCTCGTGCCGGGTACGTCGGTCCCGGGAATCGTGGCAACCGAGGCCGCCCGCCTGAAGCCGTCGCGGCTGGTGCTGCTCGGCTCGCCGCAGGTGCTCACCGACCGTGTCACGTTCGACCTTCGCGTCGCGATCGGTGACCTGCGGCCGCTGCCGACCTGCGCCTACCAGGACGTCCTCACTCCCTTCCGCAGCTACAGCGACTGGCAGCGGACGCTGGTCGACACCATGCTCATGGTGCCGTCGAGCTATGCGCCCGGCGACCTGGTCGACAGCGCTACTGCCGGCCTGAACGGCGGCCACTCGCTGCGGACTCACGTCGCCGCAGACCTGAAGGCGGTGTCCGCCGCCGCCCGGGCGGCCGGTCGCCCCGTGCAGCTCGCCAGCGCCTATCGCAGCTACGGCACTCAGAAGGCGACCTTCGACCACTGGGTCGCGGTCGGCGGATACGAGCAGGCGCTGCGCACGAGCGCACGGCCCGGGCATTCGGAGCACCAGCTGGGCACGACCTTCGACTTCACGAGCCTCAACGGCCGGCCGCCGTGGGAGTACGCCGACTGGGCGAGCACGCCGGCCGGCGCCTGGATGGCCGCGAACGCATGGCGGTACGGGTTCGTGATGAGCTATCCGCGCAACAGCTTCAGCAAGGTCTGCTACGACTACGAGCCGTGGCACTACCGCTACGTGGGCCGCACGGTCGCGAAGCAGGTCCGCGACTCAAACCTGACCCTGCGCGAGTGGCTGTGGCTCAACGGGACGGGCGCCGCCTGAGGCGTGCCACACGGCGGCGGGCTCGGCGGTAGGATGACCTCGTCCCGCATCTCGAGGTCGTCGTCGTCACGCCATGTCCGTCATCGCCGTCGTCGGCGCCCAGTGGGGTGACGAGGGAAAGGGCAGGGTCGTCGACTACCTGGCCGACGGGGCGAACCTCGTCATCCGCTACGGCGGTGGCAACAATGCCGGCCACACGGTGGTCAACCCCCACGGGCACTTCAAGCTCCACCTGATCCCGTCCGGCATCTTCCACGCCGGCACGAAGAACCTCCTCGGCAACGGGGTCGTCATCAACCCGCCGGCGCTCGTCGGTGAGCTCGACAGTCTCCACGCCGCCGGCTTCGACGGCGAGAACCTGTTCATCAGCGATCGGGCCCACCTCGTCATGCCCTACCACCTCCTGCTCGACCAGCTCGAGGAGCGAGAGCGGGGCGCCGCGAAGCTCGGGACGACCTCTCGCGGCATCGGTCCCGCGTACGTCGACAAGGTCGCCCGTCGCGGGATCCGGGTGATCGATCTCGTCGAGCCGGGTGCGTTTCGTGCGCGTCTCGCAGACACGCTGCCACGCATCCGAAGGGCAGTCGCCGGCTACCCGGGAGCGGCCGCAGTGCTGGCCGACGAGATCGCGGCAGCGACCGACGAGGGGCGCATCGCGGACGCCTATCTCACCGCCGGCGAACGGCTCGCGGGCCACGTCGTCGACGGACAATCCCTGGTGGACGAGGCGTTGGAGCGTGGCGACCGCATCCTGCTCGAAGGCCAGCTCGGCACCATGCGCGACCTCGACTGGGGCATCTACCCGTATGTCACCAGCTCCTCGCCGATTCCCGGTGGCGCGAGCCTCGGCGCGGGTCTGCCCGCGGTGGCGATCGACCAGGTCCTGGGCGTCGCGAAGGCCTACACCACCGCAGTCGGCGCCGGGCCGTTGCCGACGGAGCTTGACGACGAGGACGGAAGGACGCTGCGCGAGCGAGGGCAGGAGTACGGGACCTCGACAGGCCGCGCTCGTCGCTGTGGCTGGTACGACGCTGTCGCGGTCCGCTTCAGCGTTCGATTGGCCGGCTACTCGAGCATTGCGCTCACCAAGCTCGACGTGCTCGACGGCTTCCGTCGGATCCTGGTCGCCCGGGCGTACCGTGACCGGCTGAACGGTCGAGAGTGGAGCACGGTGCCGGCGTCGACATCGGTCTATGAGCGCCTGGAGCCGATCTACGAGGAGCTGTCCGGATGGGAGGCCGATACGACCGCCTGCCGCTCTTGGTCCGATCTCCCCGACGCGGCACGTGCCTACGTCGAACGCCTGGAGGCGCTCGCCGCCGTCCCGATCTCGCACGTGTCCGTCGGGCCCGAGCGAGCACAGATGATCGTCCGTTGAACGTCCGTCTCAACCGCTGCCAGATTCACACTGGGACGGCGCGCGGGGGCGACTCCGCCATCACTGCCGCCGGACTCACACCGGACGACGCGCCGGGCGGACTCGGCCATCCTGGCCTCCATATTCACATCCCAGCCGTCAGGATGGGCACCAACGCCCCGCGAAGCCGTCCTGTGTCGCCGCCGTGTGAATCTGGCGGTCTGGAGCAACGCCCGCGAGGCGGCGGCGCATCGGCATTGAATCAGGAGGCCACATGAAGGTCGGGGTCATCGCCCCACAGGGCTGGACGGGGGAGTACGACGGCTGGGAGCCGCAGCGTGCCTGGGCGCGCACCGTCGAGGTGGCGAAGCAGGCGGATAGGCTCGGATTCGAATCGGTCTGGCTCTTCGACCACTTCCATACCGTGCCCAAGCCGACCGATGAGCTGACCTTCGAGTCGTTCACGTCGCTGAGCGCCCTTGCCGCGCTGACGCAGCGGGTGCGCCTGGGCCAGATCGTCATCTGCAACGGCTTCCGCAACCCGGCACTGACGGCCAAGATGGCCTCCACCCTCGACACAATCTGCGGCGGTCGATTCGACCTCGGCATCGGCGCCGGCTGGAAGAAGGACGAGTGGCTCGCCTACGGGTACGGCTTCCCAGAGACGAAGGAGCGCCTGGCCATGCTCCACGACGCGCTCGAGGTCGTCACCCGCATGGTCGAGCCGGGTCGAAGGACGCACGCAACGTACGACGGCGAGCATCACAGCGTGAAGGACGCTCGTAACCTGCCGAAGCCGATCGGCGAGACCGGCATGCCGATCATGGTGGGCGGCAACGGTCCGAACGTCACCTGGCGCCTGGCCGCACGCTACGCCGATGAGCTCAACCTTGACGGCCTGTCGCCGGATGAGGTGCGTGAGGCGCTGCCGACCATCCGCGCCCGATGCGAGGAGATCGATCGGGACCCGGATACGCTCGCCGTATCGGTCCACGCCTGGTGGGAGATGTCCGACTGGCGCGAGCCGGGATCGGCGCGGCAGGGATTGCTGGCCGACTACGCCGAGCTCGGTGTATCTCGTGTCATCGGCCTGCAGCGGGGATCCGCCGACTCGGACGAGGCGCTCGAGGAGCTCGGGGCCGATGCGCGCGCGGCCGGGCTGGAGCTGGACTGAGCCTTGACCTCCCGCGCTGGCCGACCCGACGCGTATACTCCGTCAAAGCCGCAGGATCACCACCGTGCATCCGATTCGAGCCGTCACCGCCACTCGCTTTGACCGCCGCCCGCGCCACCATGCCGCGCGGGCCTCTTCGTACCCCGGGAGATCCCGTTGATCGACCGGGCGCCGGCCGCCGGCGCGATCGAGACCCGCCTGCGGCGGGGG
>JBHENV010000274.1:0-4649 GCA_046261895.1 Candidatus Limnocylindria bacterium | reverse complement strand
GAGCTCGTGTGCGGCATCAACGGCACCCTGCCCGGATTCAGCGTCCTCGACGCGGAAGGCAACACCGTCGGCTTCGACGCGGACTTCTGCCGCGCGATCGCGGCGGCCGTGCTCGGCGATTCTGAGGCGGTCGAGTTCCGCGAGCTGACTGCCGACCAGCGCTCGACGGCGCTCCAGACCGGCGAAATCGACGTCCTCATCCGGAACACCACCTGGACGGTGAGCCGCGACACGTCGTGGGGCCTCTTTGCGCCGACGACCTTCTACGACGGCCAGGCCATCATGGTGAATTCGACCCAGGTCGATGCGACGAGCATCGAGGAGCTGGACGGCGCCACGGTCTGCGTCCTGACCGGGACCACCACGGAGCAGAACCTCCAGGATGCGGCAACGAACGCTGGCATCGAGCTCACCCCGGAGACGTTTCCCGAGGCCCCGGAGCTGTACAGCGCGTACACAGCGGAGAACAGCATCTGCGACGCAGCGACCAGCGACCGGTCCCAGCTCACAGCCCAGCGCTCAGGGTTCGAGAATCCCGATGATCATCTGATCCTCGACGACGTGTTGTCCAAGGAGCCGCTCGGCCCGGTCGCGCCGCTCGGCGACGATGGGTGGTTCAACGTGGTCAAGTGGGTGGTGTTCGCCACCATCGAGGCAGAGGAGCTGGAGCTCACCTCCGACAACGTCGAGGAGATGGCATCGTCCAGCGAGAACCCGGTCGTCCAGCGCCTGCTGGGGGTGACGCCGGAGGGCGATGACCCGTTTGAGTCCGGCCTGGGCCTCGAACCCGACTGGGTGGTCACCATGATCAGCCAGGTCGGCAACTATGCGGAGATCTACGATCGCAACCTCGGCCCGGAGACCGCAGTCGCCCTCGAGCGAGGGTTGAACAGCCTCTGGACTGACGACGGCCTTCTCTACGCGCCACCCTACCGATAGGCGAGACCGACGCAGCGGGGCGGGAGTCACCCCCGCTCCGCTGATCCCTACCGAAACGATACGGTGTTGAGCGGCACCGATCGCGCGCGGGCCATCCCCCTCTGGCGGGACGTGCGCGCGCTGCGTTTCGCTGTGCAGGCCGCCGTCCTCCTGGCCGTCGTCCTGCCGGTGGTCCTGATGGCGGGGAACTTTGCCACCGCCACGGAGGAGCGCGGGCTCGGCTTCGGCTTCGGCTTCCTCAACCGGCAGGCCGGATTCGAGATCGATGACAGCCTGGTTCCGTACTCGGCCTCCAGCACCTATGGGAGCGCATTCCTGGTCGGCCTGCTCAACACGCTGTTCGTGAGCGCGGTCGGCATCATCCTGGCCACCATCCTGGGCATCGGCGTGGGCGTCGCCCGCCTCTCACCGAACTGGCTCCTCAGCCGCATCGCCGCTGGATACGTGGAGCTCATGCGCAATACGCCGCTCCTCCTCCAGCTCGTCATCATCTTCTTCCTGGTCTTCCTCCAGCTTCCGCCCGTGGCGGAGTCCGTCGCCATCGGCAACGTCGCCTACCTCAACCAGCGAGGGCTGTACGTGCCGGGTGCGAGCGCCACCGATGGCTTCCTCATCTGGATCGGTTTCTGTGTTGCGGCGGTTGGGGCGGTCGTCATCACCCGGATGGTGGCGCGCCGGCGGGAGGATGAAGGCCGGCCGGTGCGTCGGCTGCGCACGATGGGGATCTTGGCCGCAGTCGCGCTGCCCGTGATCGGATGGTTCGCGGCCGGCGGATCGCCGTTGAGCTTCGATCTACCCGTGCTCGGACCGTTCAACTTCAGCGGCGGCGTGGAGTTCTCGACCGGGTTTGCCGCGCTGCTGACTGGCCTGGTCATCTACACCGCGGCCTTCATTGGCGAGGTCGTGCGCGGCGGCATCCAGGCCGTGCGTCGCGGCCAGCTCGAGGCTGCCCGCGCCCTCGGACTATCCGAGGGCCAGGTGCTCGGACTGGTGATCTTCCCGCAGGCCCTGCGCATCATCGTGCCGCCGCTCACCAGCCAATACCTCAATCTCACCAAGAATTCGAGCCTGGCGATCGCGGTCGGCTACTCGGATCTCTTCAAGATCGGCCAGACGATGTCGAACCAGACCGGTCAGCCAGTTCCGGTCATCGTCATGGTCATGGGCACGTACCTCGTGATCAGCCTCGCGACCAGCCTGCTCATGAATCTGTACAACCGCCGAGTCCAGGTGATCGAGCGTTGATCAACGAAGCCCTGGCCCCGCCGAAGGGCACGATTGGTCCCGTCGCCTGGCTGCGCGGCAACCTCTTCTCGGGCCCCGTCAACGGCCTCGTCACCCTCCTGCTCGGCGGAGCACTCGCATGGTTGGCGCTGCAGGTCGGCGGGTGGGCGGTCTCCGAGGCTCGCTGGAACGTGGTGACCGACAACCTGCGCGTTTTTCTCATCGGCCGTTACCCCGGTGATCTGGCCTGGCGCATCTGGCTCAGCCTGGCCATCCCGTCGGTCCTGGCCGGGCTGAGTGCGGGGCCGTACGGTCGCACGACTCGAATGCTGGCGGTCACCCTGTCGGCAGTCCAGGCGCTGATCGCCGTCCTCGTCGCGACCTCGCCCATCGGGATCCTGGGCGTGCTGGCCTACGCGGCGAACGCGGCGGCCGTGTGGGTCTGCTTCGTCATCGGGCTTCGCGGCTGGATCCCCCGGCGTGTGGTCACCGCTGCCTGGCTGCTCTCGCTCCCAACCTGCTTCGTCCTCATCGCCGGCTTCACCGGCACCCCCCTCGCATCCGTCGGCACCAACGACTGGGGAGGGCTGCTCCTGACGGTCCTCCTCGCGACGGTCGGAATCGTCCTGTCCTTCCCGCTCGGCGTCCTTCTCGCCCTGGGCCGCCGGAGCACGCTCCCGGTGGTGCGTATCCTCTCGACGGGCTATATCGAGCTCATCCGTGGGGTCCCGCTGGTGACGATCTTGTTCATGGCGGACCTCATCCTGCCGCTCTTTCTGCCTGGGGAGTGGCGGCTCGACCGCGTCGCGCGCGCCATGGGTGGGATCACGCTCTTCTCGGCGGCGTACGTGGCCGAGAACGTCCGCGGCGGCCTCCAGTCCATTCCGACCGGCCAGGTCGAGGCGGCCCAGGCGCTTGGCCTGACCGGCGTCCAGACGAACATCAGCATTGTCCTGCCACAGGCCTTGCGGGCCGTCATTCCGGCCAATGTCGGGCTCTTCATCAGCCTCCTGAAGGACACGACTTTGGTCAGCATCATTGGGCTGCTGGAGCTCCTGAGCGTCGGACGAGCCGTGTTGGCGCAGCCGGACTCGTTGGGCGCTCGGATGGAGGTCTACGCGTTCGTGGCGGCCGTATTCTTCGTACTCTGCTATGCGATGTCCCAGGCGAGCTACCGGGTCGAGCGCGCGTTGGGCGTCGGAACACGTTGATGGAGCGCCAATCCATGGATCGCCTGGAGACCGACGCGGCAGAGACGGCCGGGTCGGACGGCATCATCATTGCTCGCGACGTCCATAAGTGGTTCGGCCAGCTGCACGTCCTGCGAGGAATTGACCTGACCGTGTCCACTGGCGAGGTGGTCGTCATCTTCGGCGCGTCCGGCTCGGGCAAATCGACCTTCATCCGCACCATCAACCGGCTCGAGGAGCACCAGCGTGGGCAGATCATCGTCGACGGCATCGAGCTCACGAACGACATCCGCAACATCGCCGCCGTCCGCAGCGAGATCGGCATGGTCTTCCAGTCGTTCAACCTCTTTCCGCACCTGACCGCGCTCCAGAACATCACGCTGGCGCCTCGCAAAGTGCGTGGATATCCCAGGGCCGATGCCGACGCGGTCGGCATGAAGCTGCTCGAGCGGGTCGGCATCCCCGAACAGGCTCACAAGTATCCGGCGCAGCTCTCGGGCGGGCAGCAACAGCGGGTGGCGATCGCCAGGGCGCTCGCGATGAACCCGAAAATCATGCTCTTCGACGAGCCGACCTCCGCCCTCGATCCGGAGATGATCAGCGAAGTGCTCGACGTGATGAAAGGCCTCGCCGGCGAGGCCGGAATGACCATGATCTGCGTGACCCACGAGATGGGCTTCGCTCGCGCCGTCGCGAATCGGATGGTCTTCTTCGACCACGGGCAGATCGTGGAGCAGGGACCACCGAGCCAGATCTTCGACGCGCCGACGCACGAGCGGACCAAGCAGTTCCTGTCCCAGATCCTGCACTAAAGGCGGGTCGACGCGGCGCGAATCTACATAAATCTAGGACGCAGGTTTGACCCCGGCCACCGCCGACCCTAGGCTGCGATCGCCGCTCACTTCGTCCCGCACATCGGTGACCGATCGCCCTTGTCCGCAACCGACGTCGATCTCGATCGCATCCGGGTCCGCTTCGCGACCTTCCGCGTGAACAGCGCGGAAGAGCGCGCGCAGCTGGCTCGTCAGCTCGCCAGCGTCGCTGGCGGTGAGCACGTGCTCCTCGACACCTGCCATCGAGTCGAGCTGGTGTCGGTCGAGAAGGGTCCAACGACCGATGGCTCACAGCTCAGCGGGCGAGACGCGGTGACCCGCCTCTTCGAGGTCGTCGCGGGCTTCGACTCTGCCGTCATCGCGGAAGAGCAGCTGCTGGGCCAGGTGCGCACCGCGTACGAGGCGGCCCTCGCCGGTGGCTCCACCGGCCCGATCCTCAACGAGCTCTTCCGGCGCGCGCTTC
>JBHENV010000273.1:0-8470 GCA_046261895.1 Candidatus Limnocylindria bacterium | reverse complement strand
TACGGTCGCGCGGACGGCAGCCACATCCGCTTCGACGAGAACGCGGCGGTCCTCATCACCCCGCAGGGCAGCCCGCGCGGGACGCGGATCTTCGGGCCGGTGGCCCGCGAGCTGCGCGAGCGCAACTACATGAAGATCGTGTCGCTCGCCCCGGAGGTGCTGTAGATGAACGTCAGAAGGGGTGACACCGTCCTCGTGCTGGCCGGCAAGGACCGCGGCAAGCGCGGCACCGTCGAGCGAGTCGAGAAGACGAAGCGTGGGTTCGGCGTGGTGATCCCGGGGATAAACATGGCGAAGCGCCACCAGCGCGCACGGTCAAGGACCCAGCAGGCCGGTATCATCGACCTGCCGGTGCCGCTCCATGTCAGCAACGTGCAGGTCGTCTGCCCGCGCTGCGACCGCCCGACGCGCGTCGGCCATGGCACCAGCGAGGGCGAGCACGCGCAGCGCACGCGGATCTGCAAACGCTGCGGCGAGCAGATCGAGGTGACCACCAGGTGAGCCCCGAAGAGAAGAAGACCGCTCGCAGCCGCACCGCCTCGCCGGCGACCAAGGCTGCGACCCCGAAGGCTGCGACCCCGAAGGCAACGGCCGCGAAGGGCGCTGTGTCGGCCACCGCGGAACGATCGACGAGCGAGAAGGTCGTCGGCAACGGCGTGTACCGCAAGCCGGTGTACGCCGGGCTGCGGCAGCGCTATCACGACGAGATCGTGCCGGCCATGCAGCGAGAGTTCACGTACGCGAACCCGATGCAGATCCCGCGTGTCGAGAAGATCGTGGTCAACATCGGCCTGGGCGAGGCGATCGCCAATGCCAAGGCGCTGGATGCCGCGGTCGGCGACCTGGTCACGATCACCGGCCAGAAGCCGATCGTGACGCGCGCCAAGCGCTCGATCGCGCAGTTCCGGCTCCGAACCGGGATGCCGATCGGCGCCAAAGTGACCCTGCGTGGGCAGCGGATGTATGACTTCCTCGAGCGCACCATGGCGCTCGCGTTGCCGCGCATCCGTGACTTCCGCGGCATCCCGACGCGCTCGTTCGACGGCCGCGGCAACTTCAGCCTCGGCCTCCGCGAGCAGCTCGTGTATCCCGAGATCGACTACGACAAGATCGACCGGCTGCGCGGGCTCGAGATCAGCATCGTGACGACGGCGAAGACCGACGAGGAGGGGCGCAAGCTCCTCGAGCTCCTCGGCATGCCGTTCCAGGCCAACTAGAGGAGCACCCGTGGCAAAGAAGTCGAGCATCGCCCGGTCGAAGCGCCCCGCGCGCTTCGCCGTGCGTGAGAAGAACCGCTGCCAGGTCTGCGGCCGGCCGCGTGGCTACATGCGCCGTTTCGCCATGTGCCGCATCTGCTTCCGGGAGCGAGCCCTGCTGGGTCAGCTGCCGGGCGTGACCAAGTCGAGCTGGTAGAGCTCGTTGTGACCGGTGGCCGCCACGCAGGCGGCCACCATCAGCGGAAGGCGCCACCCACTTGAGACGGGAGCGAACCACCGCCGAGGAGACGAACACGAACCCATGAACGTGACCGACCCGATCGCCGACATGCTGACGCGCATTCGCAACGCCAGCGCGGCCCGGCACAAGGACCTGAACATGCCCTCGTCACGGGTGAAGCGCGAGATCGCGCGGATCCTGGTCGAGGAAGGCTTCATCGACACGTACGAGACGCAGATGGAGGGCATCCAGGAGATGCTCACCCTGCGGCTGAAGTACGCCGAGGGCCGAACGCCGGTCGTCACCGGGCTGAAGCGCATCAGCAAGCCGGGCCTGCGCGTCTACGCGCGCAAGACCGAGATCCCGAGGGTCCTCGGTGGACTTGGTCTCGCCATTCTCTCCACCTCTCACGGGATCATGACCGGGACCGACGCCCGCAAGCAGAATCTCGGCGGCGAAGTGCTCGCCTACGTCTGGTAAAGGAGCGAACGAAATGTCCCGTATCGGACGAATGCCGATCTTGCTCCCGGACGGAGTGGAGGTGACGCAGGAAGGACGGCGGCTTCGCGTCAAGGGCCCGCTGGGGCTGCTCGAGCGCGAGCTGCACCCGGAGATGACCCTCGACCGGGAGGACGGCACCCTGCGCATCGTGCGGCCCACGGACGAGCCGCGCCACCGCGCGCTGCACGGCCTGACCCGTACGCTCGTCAACAACATGGTGACCGGCGTGACGGCCGGCTTCACGAAGAACCTGGAGATCAGCGGCGTCGGCTATCGGGCTCAGCTGCAGGGGACGAAGCTCGTCCTCGCCCTCGGCTATTCACATCCCGTGGAGGTCGATCCGCCTGCCGGCATCGAGTTCCGGGTCGAGACCCCGACGCGCCTCGGCGTGTTCGGTGCGGACAAGGAGCTCGTCGGCCAGACCGCGGCCTACATCCGCTCGCAGCGCAAGCCCGAGCCCTACAAGGGCAAGGGGATCCGATATGCCGGCGAGCAGATCCTCCGCAAGGCCGGCAAGGCCGGCAAGGTCGGAGGCTAAGGACCCATGACGAACCAGACACGCGGCGCGCTGCGCCGCAAGCGCCACGAACGGATTCGGCTGCGCATCATCGGGAGCGTCGAGCGCCCGCGGCTGTCGGTGTTCCGCAGCGCGAAGTACATCTATGCCCAGGTGATCGACGACTCCACCGGGCGCACCTTGGCGGCGGCATCGAGCCGCGAAGCCGATCTCGGCGCGTCGACCCCCGTCGATACGGCGCGAGCGGTCGGCAAGGCCCTCGCCGAGCGGGCGAAGGCGGCCGGGGTCGGCGCCGTCGTGCTGGATCGCGGAGGTTACCAGTATCACGGGCGGGTCCGCTCGCTCGCCGAGGGCGCCCGCGAGGGCGGCCTCAACCTGTAGCGAGGAGATCCGAAGATGGCACGCATCGATGCGTCCAAGCTCAACCTGGAAGAGAAGGTCGTCCAGATCAACCGCGTCGCCAAGGTCGTCCAGGGCGGCCGCCGCTTCAGCTTCAGTGCGGTGGTGGTCGTCGGCGACGGCAACGGCACCGTCGGCGCCGGCCTCGGCAAGGCGGGCGAAGTGCCCGAGGCCATCCGCAAGGGCGTCGAGGATGCCAAGAAGCACCTGATCAAGGTGCCGCTCGTCGGATCCACCATCCCGCACGAGGTGCATCGTCACTTCGGCGCGGCCAGGGTGATGCTCAAGCCGGCCAGCGCGGGCACCGGCGTCATCGCGGGCGGCTCCGTGCGATCGGTCGTCGAGGCGGCGGGGATCCGTGACCTGCTCAGCAAGGCACAGGGCTCGACAAACCCGGTCAACGTCGTGCGCGCCACGATGGAGTGCCTGACGGCGCTGCGATCCGCGGATGCCATCGCGGCGCTGCGCGGCCGCACCGCGGAGCAGCTGCTCGGCAAGCGCGGCGCGGAGCGTGCCCGCACGCCACACGAGATCCCCGAGCGGCGCGAGCCGATGAACACCGGCTTCGGAGGTGGACGTGGCCGCTGATCGCACGCGCGCCGCCAAGAGCGGCCCGCTGCTGACCGTGACCTGGACCCGATCGACGATCGGCCATAAGGCCGCGGCGCGCGGG
Source organism: Candidatus Limnocylindria bacterium (assembly GCA_046261895.1). Classification (GTDB taxonomy): domain Bacteria; phylum Chloroflexota; class Limnocylindria; order QHBO01; family QHBO01; genus JACDBZ01. Next base: position 4,943 of record JBHENV010000273.1, on the reverse strand, counting down.
ACCATCCGGGCGCTCGGCCTGCGTCGGCTGAATCAGACCATCCAGGTCGTTGATACTCCAGTCATCCGGGGCATGCTGCGACGCGTCGCCTTCCTGATCGAGGTCGAGGAACCGGGCGACGCCAAGGAAGGAACGAGCACATGAAGCTCCATGATCTGCATCCGGCGCCGGGATCGCGGACCCAATCCCGGCGGGCGGGCCGCGGACAGGGTTCCGGGCGCGGCAAGACCGCGGGCCGCGGCACGAAGGGCCAGAAGGCTCGAGCCGGCGGCGGCATCCCGGCCTGGTTCGAGGGCGGCCAGACCCCGCTCCATATCCGAACGCCGAAGCTGCACGGCTTCCGCAACCGCGGGCGCGTCGCCTACGCGGCGCTCAACCTGGCGAAGCTCGGCGAGGTGCAGAAGGGAACGCTGGTCACGCCCGACGTGCTGGAGCACGACGGCCTGATCCGAGACACGAAGCTGCCGGTCAAGATCCTCGGCAATGGCGATGCGCCGACGGGGATCACGATCCACGCCCATGCGTTCAGCAGGACGGCGCTCGACAAGCTCACCGCCGCCGGGTGCAGCGTCCAGCGACTGACGTGGCCCGACAATACGCCGGTCGACGAGGCTGCCGAGGCGAAGAGCGAGGCTGACGCGGCCGCCCGCACCAAGGGCCGGAAGGCAAAGGGGCGGCGAGCGGCTATCGCTCGCGCCGGAGCGACCGCGACCGAGCCGGTCGCAGCCGCCGAGGCCGACCAGGGTGGGAGCGAGCCCGAAAGCGAGCCCTCGGCTTGATCGAGACGGTCGTCGCCGCCTTCCGGGCGCCGGACATCCGGCGCAAGCTCCTTTTCACGCTCGGGATCCTGCTGATCTTCCGTGCGTTGACGAACGTTCCGATTCCGAACGTGAACACCGCCGCGTTGGCGAACCTGTTCACCGACAACCCACTGCTCGGGATCCTGAACATCTTCTCCGGAGGCGGTCTGGCGGCCGCGTCGATCATCGGCCTTGGCGTCAACCCGTACATCAACGCCAGCATCATCATGCAGCTGATGCGCGGCGTGATCCCGGCGCTCGAGGAGCTCAGCCGCGAGGGCGAGTTCGGGCGCAACAAGCTGAACCAGTACACGCGCATGCTGACGGTGCCCCTCGCCCTGGCACAGGGCTACGGGATCAGCGTGCTGCTGAGCGCCAATGGCGTCATTCCCGCCAACCCGCTCTTCAGCATCGAGACCCTGAGCCTCCTCCTGAGCTTCACGGCCGGCACCATTCTGCTCATGTGGCTGGGGGAGCTGATCAGCGAGAAGGGCCTCGGCAACGGCATCAGCTTCATCATCTTCGCCGGCATCGTGGGCAGCGTCCCGCAGCAGATCGGGCCGATCCTGTCCGGTCCGGATGCGCTCGCGCGCCTCATCCCGTTCATCATCGTCGCGATCGTGGTCGTGGCGGCCGTGGTCTTCATCAACGAGGGACAGCGACGCATCCCGGTGCAGTACGCCAGCCGCGTTCGCGGGCGGCGCATGTACCAGGGACAGACGCAGTACCTGCCCCTCAAGGTGACGATGGCCGGTGTGATCCCGATCATCTTCGCGGTGAGCATCCTGCTCTTCCCGGCGCAGATCGCCACTTACTTCACGACCAGCGAGATCGGCTGGGTGCGTGATGCCGCCAACTTCATCGCCACCAACCTCAACGGGCAGAACAACATCCCGCTGTACGGCACGCTCTACTTCCTGCTCGTCGTGTTCTTCACCTACTTCTACACCGCCTTCCAGTTCCGACCCGACCAGACGGCCGATTACCTGCGCAAGAACGGCGGCTTCATCCCCGGCATCCGGCCCGGGAAGCCGACCGAGGAGTTCCTCGGCCGCGTGACGAACCGCATCACGCTCGGGGGCGCCGCGTTCCTGGGGACGATCGCGGTGCTGCCCTACATCGTGTCCGCCTTCATCCCCGGTACGAGCAATCTCCAGCTCGGCGGCACGAGCATCCTCATCATGGTGAGCGTCGTCGTGGAGACCCTGAAACAGCTCGAGGCGCAGATGATGATGCGCCACTACGAGGGCTTCATCAGGTGACCGATGCGCCGGTCACGGGTGCCAGCGCCGAGCGGCTGATCCTGCTGCTGGTGGGTGCGGTCGGTGCGGGCAAGGGGACCCAGGCATCGATCCTGTCGCGCGAGCTGGGTCTCGTCCACCTCGCGTCGGGCAACCTCTTTCGAGCCGCGCTGGCCGCCGGAACGCCGCTCGGCGAGGCGGCGCGCGAGTACATGGAGGCCGGCGAGCTTGTCCCGGACGAGCTGACGATCGCCATGTTCATGGAGGAGCTGGCGCGTTCGGAAGCCGATGCGGGAGCCATCCTGGATGGCTTCCCGCGCACCGTCGGCCAGGCGAAGGCGCTCGACGATACGCTCGCCGGGGCCGGTGAGCGAATCCGCCGGGTGCTCTACATCGAGGTCCCCACCGACGTGCTGGTGCGGCGCGTCGCCGGCCGCTGGATCTGCCCCCAGTGCAGCACGCCATACCACGTGGACCGGGACCCGCCTCGCGTTCCCGGCCTCTGCGACCGCGACGGAACGCCGCTCCGCCAGCGCGACGACGACCGGCCCGAGGTCGTACGCGCCCGGCTCGACAAGCAGGTCCCGCCCATGCTCGCCGTGGTCGAGCACTACGGGCGGGCGCAGATCGTCGAACGGCTCGACGGGACGCGACCGATCGAAGCCGTGACCCAGGCAATCCTGGCCAGCATCGGCGTGCCGGCGGCCACCTGAACCGATGAGCATGCGCAGCGCCGGCGCGGTCACCCTGAAGCGAGCGTCCGAGATCGATCGGATGCGGGCGGCCGGGCAGATCCTGGCGGACATCCTCGACGTGCTCCGCGCCGAGCTGCGTCCGGGAGCGACGACCGGCGACCTCGACGCGATTGCCGAGCGCATGATCCGTGACGCCGGAGCGGTCCCATCGTTCAAGGGATATGGCAGCCATCCACCGTTCCCCGGCTCCATCTGCGCCAGCATCAACGACGAGGTGGTGCACGGGATCCCGTCGCCGCGCAGGCGGCTGGCCGGCGGCGATCTCGTCAGCATCGACATCGGCTGCATCCTCGACGGCTGGCATGCCGACTGTGCCCGGACCTGGACGGTTGGACCGGTTCCGACCGAGGTGAGCGAGCTCGTCGATGCAACCCGACGCGGAATGCTGGCCGGCATCGCCGCCGCGGTCCCGGGCAACCGGCTCGGCGACATCGGTCATGCCATTGAGTCGGTCGCGCACGACCATGGCTACGGAATCGTGCGTCCCTTCGTCGGCCACGGAATCGGTCGCTCGATGCACGAGGAGCCGCAGGTCCCGAACTATGGGCGCGCGGGGACGGGCCTGGCGATCGAGGCCGGCATGTGCTTTGCGATCGAGCCGATGTTCAATATCGGGGGCGACGGCGTCTTCGTCGCCGACGACAACTGGACCGTGCGCACGGCCGACGGCAGCCTCTCGGCCCATTTCGAGAACACCATCGCGGTCACCGGCGACGGGCCGCAGATCCTCACCGAACAACGATGATTGCCCTTGGACGATGCGGACGCCGTGTTGTATACTCTCCGTTCCGTGGGTCGCCCAGTGCGGCGGCCTTTCTGTGTGTCAATCCCATTTCCACGATCGAGAGCTGAAACGAGGGTGCGTGTCGCTTGGCGAAGAAGGATGCAATCGAGGTCGAGGGAGAGGTCGTCCTTCCCCTCCCGAACGCGATGTTCAAGGTGCGCCTGGAGAACGGGCACGAAGTGCTCGCACACATCTCCGGGAAGCTCCGTCAGAACTTCATCCGCATCCTGCCCGGTGACACCGTCCGCGTTGAGCTCTCTCCCTATGACCTCACCCGGGGTCGCATCACGTACAGGATGAGATGAAAGTTTCTGCATCCGTGAAGCCTCGCTGCGAGCGCTGCAAGGTCATCAAGCGCTCCGGCGTGGTGATGGTCATCTGCGTCATTCCCAAGCACAAGCAGCGGCAGGGATAGGAGAAGCGTGGCTCGTATTTCCGGCGTCGACATCCCGCGCGAGAAGCGGGTGATCATCAGCCTTACCTACATCCACGGCATCGGCCCGACATCGGCCACCAAGGTCATCGGCGCGGCGAACGTGTCGCCCGACACGCGCGTGCGTGACCTGACCGAGGAGGAGGTCAACCGCCTCCGCGAGGTGGTGGATCGCCAGTTCAAGGTCGAGGGTGACCTCCGCCGCGAGGTCAACATGAACGTCAAGCGCCTGATGGAGATCGGCTCGTATCGGGGGCTCCGTCATCGGCGCAACCTGCCGGTCCGTGGGCAGCGCACCAAGACCAATGCTCGGCAGCGCCGCGGTGTGAAGAAGACCGTCGGCATCCGCCGCAAGAAGTAACGGGAGTTCCATGGCAGAGCGTAAGCGCGCACCTCGCAAGAAGCGCGAGCGAAAGAACGTGCCGGTCGGGCACGCGCACATCCAGTCGACGTTCAACAACACGCTCGTGACGATCACCGACACGACCGGGAACGTCGTCAGCTGGGGCAGCGCCGGCCTGGTCGGCTTCAAGGGCTCACGCAAGAGCACGCCCTACGCCGCGGCGCAGACGGCCGAGCTGGCCGCGCGACGGGCGATGGAGCATGGCATGCGGCAGATCGAGGTCTTCGTCAAGGGGCCGGGTGGCGGGCGCGAGCAGGCGATCCGCTCGCTCCAGACCGCCGGCCTCGAGGTGACCGCCATCACCGACGTCACCCCGATTCCGCACAACGGCTGCCGTCCGCCGAAGCGGCGCCGGGTCTGAGAGGGATCAGAACGATATGGCACGTTACAACGACGCGGTCTGCCGCATCTGTCGTCGGGAGGGGCTCAAGCTCTTCCTCAAGGGCAGCCGCTGCTACAGCCGCAAGTGCTCGTTCGAGCGCAGGAGCACGCCGCCCGGCATGAACACCATGCGCCGCCGGAAGGTG
>JBHENV010000272.1:0-7230 GCA_046261895.1 Candidatus Limnocylindria bacterium | reverse complement strand
GCCACCCCGAGCTGCGGAGTGACCTCCACCGCGCCGCGCACCTCCACGACCTGGGCATGCACGCCGTGGCCCGCGAGGTATGCAGCGGTCACACGTGGGAACGACGTGGCGATCCGGAGGCCGGCCAGATCTGCGGGAGCCGAGTGCTCCCCGTCGCGTGGGACCGCGAGCACCAGCGAGCACGCGCCGAAACCAAGCGCAAGGACGGTATGCAGCGCACCACCGTGCTCGGACACCAGGTCGGCACCGGTCAGCCCCAGCTCGACCAGGCCGTCAGCGACGTACTCGGCGATGTCGTCCGTCCGCACGAAGAGGAGCTCGACGTCGGCGTTGCGGACCGACGCGCTCAGCCGGCGCTCGGAGAGCTCGAAGTCGAGCCCGGCGTTGCGGAGCAGCTCGACCGAGGGCTCCGCCAGCCGACCCTTGTTGGGGATCGCAAGGCGCAGGGGGGCGATCATCGGCGCCGGCTCCGCGACCGCGCCTGCCGATCGAGCACCAGCCGATACCCGTCGCGGCCGTAGCGCAGCCACTGGTTGACCCGGCTGATGGTGGCGCTCGACGCTCCAGTGCGCTCGCTGATGTCGTGGTAGCTGGTACCACCGTCGAGCAGCCGGGCGACCTCCCAGCGCGCCTCCAGCTCGCGAAGCTCGTTCACCGTGCAGAGGTCACGAAGAAATCGGAGCGCTTCGTCGACGTCGCGGAGCGCGGCGATGGCGGAGGCAAGCTCGCGCGTCGCCTGGCTCATCCAGCGATCCTCTCGCGATGCCGGCAGTGGCGTGGTCGCCTGTCGCACGGTTCCCTGTTGTTCTGTCATTGCTTTAGCACGCTAAAGCAATGACACGCTGGCGTCAAGTCAGGTCAGACCAGGCACGCTTACCGATCAGGAGCGCTCGCCTGGGCCCGCGGCCAGCGGAGCGCGAAGACGGCAGCCGGCTTCTTCTCCTCGAGATGGACGGAGCCGCCCATCGCCTCCATGGTGGCGCGGACCAGGTAAAGGCCCAGCCCGAGCCCCTTGCCCGCCGCCACCCGGTCGTGGAAGAGCCGCTGGGCAACATCGTCGGCGATGCCGGGGCCTTCGTCTCGGACGCGAAGCGTCACCCGGTCGCCGTCACGCACCTCGATGTGGATCGGACGGCCCGGCGTCGAGTAGCGGTCGGCATTGGTGAGGAGATTCGTGATGGCCTGCTCGCTCAGATGTCGATCACCCAGCACCGCCACGCCGTCGGGAATGTCGATCCGCAGTGGGCGCTCGGACCCGCGGGCGCGGAGGCGCTCGATCGCGGCGCCGAGCGCCGGCGCCACCTCGAACAGCTCACGACGAGCCTCGATGTTGCCGGTATCAGCCCGCGAGTAGAGCTCCAGCCGCTCGAGGATACCGATCGCGGCATCGACCGCCTCGAGCGCCCGCCAGCCGTGCCCGGCGGCGCGCGACGAGAGCGAGGGGTCACGCTGCGCGAGCTCGGTGCGTGCCTTCGCGACCGCGAGAGGGTTCCGAAGCTCGTGCGCGACGAAGCTCGCGAAGCGCGAGAGGCGCCTTCGCTCGTCCTCCTCCTTGCCGATATCACGCAGCAGCAGGACGGCACCACCGCCGGGGATCGGCGTGCCCTCGGCGTCGGCGATCACGTCTCGCCCGGACATCGGGATGCGCAGGGTGAGCCGGCGGCGAAACGCCTCGCGCTGCGCCCGTACCTGCGGCCACTCATCGCGCGGGAGCGGTATGCCCTTCTCGTCACGCGGTTCCGTCGCACGCCCCCACTCGTCGAGCGGGCGCTCCACGAAGCTGCGCCCGAAGAGGCGCAGGGCGGCACGGTTGCCGTAGGTGCCTCGCGGCTCGTCGTCGTACACGATCAACGGTTCCGGGATCGCCTCGGCGACCTCCTCGAGCCGGGCCCGCTCGCGCTCGGCGTCGGTCAGGGCGGCATCCAGCGCGCCACGCGCCATTTCCAGGCGCTCCTGCTCGGCATCCGCCAGGCGCCGCGCCTCGTGGCTGAAGGCGAGCGCCGTGTCGGCCATGTGCTGGTTGGCCTCGGCTCGATAAACGAGGTACACGACCACCGGGGACCCCAGCAGGAGGGCGGCCATGCGGACACCGTCGCTGAACGACACGGCGCCATCCAGCGCGACCGCTTCGGCCACGACCACGATCGAGCCAGCGACGTACGCCCAGATGGCAGCGTTCGATCCGAGCGCGAGCCCGGAGACCGCGATGGCGAGCACGAGGAGGACGTTGAACGGCATGAAGCCGAGCTCGGGGCCTGCCAGCCAAGCCCCGATGATGGCGGTCCCAACGCCGACGAGCCCGCCGAGCAGCCCTCGACGATCGAGCCTCACCAGGTTCATGAGCGCCTTCCTCCTCCAGTCGCGCGGCGAGCGCGCCCCAGACGCTCGCGAGCCACCGCGATTCGGCGCCACGGCCCGTGCACGCGCTTCGGATCGAGGGCCTCGGAATGCTCGCCCCGGGCGATCTCGGCGAGCAGGCCGGACGCGCGATCCAGCTGCCTGGCCTCGGTGAGCAGCTGCACGAGGCTGAACCAACGTCCCGGGTCGCTGACGGGAATCGCCATGACGCGCTCGACCAGCTCGGCAGCTCGCCCGGCATGGCCGGCGCGCCGATGCGCCACGATGGCGGCTCGATAGTCGGTGAAGCTCGGCTCGATCTCGAGCGACTCGAGGAAGTTGAGCAGCAGCTCGGCGTTCTCCGCTCGCCGCTCGGCCGGCCCCCGGCGAACGTGCGCGTCGCGGTACTCCCCGAGCAGGACGCGCAGCTCGCGCTCTGCCCAGCGGCGTTGACTGGACCCGGCGGGCTCGCGCTCGGCGATCTCCCGCAACTGGATCGCTCCGCGCAGCTCCTCTCCCGCGGCCAGATAGGCGTCGCGCAGGTTGGCGTCGACGATCTCGGCGAACTGCGGCCGCTGTCCGACGATGCGTTCCAGGCTGCCGAGCCAATCGTCGATCCGCCCGCGGTCCGCGTAGTGGCGTGCCGCGAAACGGAGCCAATACCGCTCGGTGTGGTCCTGCCAGTCCTCTCCGGCGATGTGGTTCTCGACGATCCAGCGCTCCTGGGCGCTCGGCCCGGCCATGAAGACCTCGACCGGGACGCGGAATCCGGCCGCCGAGCGCCACTGCGGCTGATGCCAGGGGCTCGGCACGCCCGGCTCGCTGCGCGCGTGACGGTGCCGGGGCATCGCTCGAGGAGCCTCGCCGGCATCGAGGGGCCAGGCGAGCCGCTCGGCCCGGCCGCCTTCCAGGTCGTGATCGTAGTGGAGCCGTCGCAGCGGATCACGAAGCTCGGCCCATGCGCGATTGAGGATCGATGTGCGACGAGTGGCGACCTCGGACGATGGGGCGCGGTCCGGATGGTGTCGCAGGACGGCGGCGCGGAACGCGGCGCGCAGCTCGGCGCCCGAGGCGGATGGGTCGGTCCCGAGAACCTCGTAGAAGTCGCGATCCTCGGTGCGGGCCGGCGCGGCGGTGGACATCCGATCGAGTCTAGGGGACGCTCGACCTTCTGCAGTTCGCTATGCTGCGCGCCATGCCTGCGAAGCCCGGCACTGGGCAGGCCCGGGCCGGCCACCTGCTCATGATCGGCGGCGCCGAGGACAAGCTGCGCCAGCGCCAGATCCTGTCGCGATTCGTCGCGCTGGCCGGTGGCAGCGAGGCCCGCATCGTGATCATCTCGACCGCCTCATCCCTCGGCGACGAGGCGACCGAGCTGTACCTGTCGCTCTTCCGCCAGATGGGGATCGGCGACGTCCGGGGCATGCGCCCGCTGGTGCGCGACGACGCGAACGACCGCCGTCTCGTTTCGCAGCTCGACGACGCGACGGCCATCTTCATGACCGGCGGCAACCAGCTTCGCCTCTCGAGCGTGATCGGCGGCACCCTGCTCGGCAAGGCGCTCATCGAGCGCCATCGCCACGGCGCCGTGATCGCCGGCACCAGCGCGGGTGCGTCAGCGATCGCGAGCTACATGGTCGCCTTCGGGACCGGTGGCGCCACGCCGAAGCAGCGCATGACGCAGATGAGCGCGGGCCTCGGCCTGCTGCCCGGCGTGCTCATCGATCAGCATTTCGAGCAGCGCAATCGATTCGGGCGGCTCCTCGCCCTGGTGGCGCAGTCACCTGCGCTGCTCGGCGTGGGCATCGACGAGGACACCGCGGCGCTGGTGAGCCCGAAGGGGATCCTCGAGGTCCTCGGCAAAGGGTCGGTCACGATCATCGATCCGGCGCACATCCGGACCGATGCCTACGAGGTCAAGCGCCATCGGCCGATCATGGTTTCGGGCGTCATGCTCCACTCGCTGCCATCGGGGTACCGGTTCGACATTCGCAGGCGCAAGCTCATGGCCCCATTGCGACCGGTGAGCGCCACCGATCGCGAGCTGGCAAGCCTCCAGGCCGCGACGAACCACACGCGGCGCCTGATTCGCCGCATCGCTGCCGAGGGAGCCGATGACACGGCACCCGAACGAGCCAGGCGCCGCGCGCAACGCGGCAGCCGGATGGACAAGGAGGCGAGCGAGTGAGCGCCCCGTCGCGACGGGCGGCGCGGATCACCCGTGCCGCTGCCGGGGCGCCGGCGGGTTCCGTCCCGAGGCCGGAGCTCAAGATCGTCGAGACCCGCGTCTACCGGGGCCCGAACTACTGGAACTACGAGCCGGCCATCAAGCTGATCGTGGACCTCGGCATCCTGGAACACTTCCCGACCAGCTCGATACCCGGCTTCGTCACCGCGCTGCTGGAAATGCTGCCCGGGGTGGGCCAGCACACGTGCGGCACCGGCCGCGTCGGTGGCTTCGAGTCACGCCTGAGGGAGGGCACCTGGGCCGGACACGTGGCCGAGCACGTCGCCCTGCAGCTCCAGCGCGAGGCGGGAAACGAGGTGGGGCGCGGCAAGACCCGCGGCACCGGTGAGCCGGGTCGATACCACGTGGTGTACTCCTACGGCGAGGAGGTGGTGGGGCTGGCAGCCGGCAGGCTGGCGGTGCGGCTCGTCAACCACCTGGTCGAGGCGGAGCCGGACTTCGACTTCCTTGGCCAGCTGGAAGCCCTCATCCGCCTCTCCGAGCGGGCGGCATTCGGCCCCTCGACCCAGGCGATCCTCGACGAGGCGGCCCTCCGTGACATCCCGTGGATCCGGCTCAACGATCAATCGCTCGTCCAGCTCGGGCACGGGATCCATCAGCGGCGTATCAGGGCAACCATGACGAGCGAGACGGGCTCGCTGGGCGTCGATATCGCGTCCGACAAGAGCCTGACGAACCGGTTGCTGGCTGCCACGGGCGTGCCGGTGCCGCGCGCCGTGCGGGTGCGCGACGAGGATGCGGCGGTGGCCGCGGCGGTGCGGATCGGGATGCCGGTGGCGGTGAAGCCGCTCGACGGCAACCACGGCCGTGGAGTCATGCTGAACCTCGCCGACGAAGAGGCGGTCCGCGGTGGCTACCGGGCTGCTCGAGCGCAGAGCCGCGGCGGTGCCGTGCTCGTCGAGTCGTATCTCGTCGGCAACGACTATCGATGCCTCGTCATCGGCGGCATCCTGCGCGCCGTGGCCCAACGCGTGCCCGCCCACGTCGAAGGCGATGGTACCCATTCCCTGACCGAGCTCGTCGGGGTGACGAATGCCGATCCGCGACGCGGCTTCGGCCACGAGAAGGTCCTGACCCGCATCAAGCTCGACGATGAGGCGGTCTCGTACGCCCGGGAGCAGGGCTTCGAGCTGTCGGACGTGCCGCCGCGCGGCCACCGGGTCTACCTGAAGCGCACCGGAAACATGAGCACCGGCGGCATCAGCATCGATCGTACCGAGGAGGCGCATCCCGATAACGTCGAGCTCGCCGAGCTCGCCGCGCAGGTCGTCGGACTCGACATCGCTGGGATCGACCTGGTCTGCCCTGACATCGGCGTGCCGGTGCGCGAGACGGGCGGTGGGATCGTGGAGGTCAACGCCGCCCCGGGCTTCCGGATGCACACGCACCCGACCGAGGGCGAGTCGCAGTACGTCGCCAAGCCGGTCCTCGACATGCTCTTCCCACCCGGCGCCGATGCCCGCATCCCGATCGTGGCGGTCACCGGCAGCAACGGCAAGACGACCACCGCTCGCATGATCAGCCACATCATGAAAGGGATGGGTCGCAAGGTCGGCCTGACGAACACCGATGGCATCTACGTGGACGGCCGGATCGTGCGACGGGCGGATGCATCGGGCCCGAGGTCGGCGTCGATGGTGCTCCAGAACCCGACCGTCGACTTCGCCGTCTTCGAGGTGGCGCGCGGCGGCATCCTGCGCGAGGGGCTCGGCTACCAGCGCAACGACGTGGCGGTCGTGCTGAACGTGACGGGCGACCACCTGGGGCTCGGCGGGATCGAGAGCATCAAGCAGCTGGCGGGCGTGAAGCAGGTGGTCGTGGAGGCCGTTCCGCGCGATGGCGTGGCCGTCCTCAACGCCGACGACCCGCTGGTCGCCCAGATGTCGCGCGCATGCTCGGGATCGGTCATCTACTTCAGCATGGATCCGGAGCACGAACGGCTGAAGTTCCAGGCCTCTCGCGGTCGGCGCGCCGTAACGCTGGAGCAGGGTCGCAACGGCGAGATGATCGTGCTGCGACAGGGTCGCAAGAGCATGTCCCTTGTCTGGACGCACCTGATCCCGGCGACCTTCGAGGGCCGCGCGCGCATGAACGTGCAGAACTCGCTGGCCGCAACGGCCGCCGCCTGGGCCGGTGGCGCCCACCTGCACGACATCCGGCAGGGGTTGCGGACCTTCACGACGAGCTATTTCATGGCGCCCGGACGCCTCAACATGTTCGAGCTCGACGGCTACCGCGTGGTGGTGGACTACGCCCACAACCCACCCGCCCTCCGAGCGCTCGGCGATTTCGTCGACCGCCTGACGCAGCCCTCGGCCGGCGGTGCCCGCCCACCGGTCACCGGGCGCCGCATTGGGGTGATCGCCACCGCCGGGGATCGGCGCGATGAGGACATCGTGGAGCTCGGCCAGGTGGCGGCCGGCTACTTCGACGAGATCATCGTTCGCGAGGACGCCAACAACCGCGGTCGCCCGCGCGGCCAGACCGCCGAGCTGATCGTGCAGGGGATCGGCCTGGCGAAGGGCGAGGGATCCCGAGTCGGCCCGATCGTCACCATCCTCGACGAGCTGAAGGCAACCCGCCACGCGCTCGACATCGCGAGCGCCGGGGACGTCGTGGTCGTGTGTGTCGACCACGCCAACCAG
>JBHENV010000271.1:0-2774 GCA_046261895.1 Candidatus Limnocylindria bacterium | reverse complement strand
ACGGCCGATGTTTCGGCGGGAAGCGATCAGTCGCGAAGAGCGGCACGCCGCTGCGCGATCAGGCGCAGGATGGGCGGGCTCCAGTCGCGACCGCGCAGCGACCAGGCGACGGCAGCCATGGCCGCCAGCGCCCCGACGATGAGCTTGAGCCCGGAGGCGCTCACGAGGTCGCCGCGCTCCCCCTGCGGCGGGTCGGGGAACTGGAAGCCGTAGTTCCACGGGGGAAGTGCCCGCGCCGCGTTGATGTACCAATCCGGCATCGGCAGCGCGGCTCCCAGCGGGAAGACCAGGACACCGACCACCACCACGAATGCCAGGTACCCCAGGGCCAGCTCGCGCCAGGCCGGCCGCCGCAGGAGCTCGTCGAGCACGTAGGCGACCGCCAGCATCGCGAAGATGACGGCGGTCAGGTAGTGGTACGCGAACGATGCACGCTCGATCCGGCTCCACGGCGCCATCTGGAACGCGAACGCCGCCACGATCAAGACCAGCGCGGCAGAACGCCGCTTCCACGCCAGGAAGGCGCAGGCCACGATGGCCGGCACGCCCATCCAGAGCAGGATGGGGTTGCCGCCGTTGTAGATCACCGCGATCTGCTCGCCGTCGTACGACCCGTTGAAGAACCAGGTCGGCTTGAGGCCCAGCGGCCAGCTCCACCACGGCGAGGAGCTTGCATGCCCGGCGGTCAAGCCGTAGTGGTAGCCGAACATCTGGGCGTGCAGCTCCTCGAGCGACCAGCCGTAGCCGGGACCCGCGTCCGGACCGGCGAAGACATGTCCGAGCTGCAGGTACGGGATGTAGGTCAGCGCATAGACCGTCAGCGGAATGACGAGCAGGCAGGCACCGATCCACGACCAGGCGAACCCACCCATCTCGCCCGGTTGCTGCCATCGCGCGTCGGATCGCGGGTCACGGAGCGACAGCCACGCCCTCCACGCCAGCAGGATCGCGGCGGCGGCGAGCATGAGCCATGCCGGCCAGGCGGCCTGCGCACCGCGGGCGAGCACGCCGAACAGCACCTCGACGGCGCCTCCCGGATCGCGGCCCTCGACCTGCCCGTAGCCAATCGCAAAGGCAAGCCCGATCCCGCCGACAACCACGCCGGTCGCCGGCAGCGCGACCTTGGCGCTGTCCAGATCGAGCCGGATCGGACGCACGTGGACGATCGTCAGCGCGGCGGCCAGGACGAGCAGCATCGTGGCCAGGAACGGCCACGGCGCGTCGACGCCGCCGACCACGGTGCCGAAGGCGACGAGCGCCACGAGCAGCAGCCGCCCCAGGCTCGATCGCGCCAGGACCAGGATCCAGATGCCGGCGAGCGCGTAAAACCCGACCCACTTTGTCGCCGCCGCCAGGCCGACCAGGACGCCGACCAGCGGCAGCACCCACCACGCGCTGCGCGCCCACCGCCCCGACCAGATCTGCCAGAAGGCCAGATATGCGGCCACGATGAAGACGGCCACAAACATGTCGTTCATGGCGATGCGGCTCATCACGTAGCTCATGCCGTCGATCGCCACAAAGGCCGCGGCGAGCAGCGCGATCCGGCGCCGGCCGAACATGGATGCGCCCAGCAGGTAGACCAACGCCACCAGCAGCGCCCCGAACAGGACGCCCGCCAGCCGCCAGGCGAAGGCGTTGCTTCCCGCGTCAAGCCGCACGAGCGCTCCGTCGCCGGTGCTGAGCACAAGCCGACCGTGGTCGTCCCCCTGGCTGTCGCTGCTGACGTCGAAGGCCATGCCCAATGCCGACGCAGCAAGGGGCGTCTCGTCGAAGGCGGCCAGGCCGGCGCTCGTGTCGTTGCGTTCGTCGATGTGCGGCTCGATCGGCCAGACGACGGGAGCGCCGTCCTCCGCCACGCCGGCGACGTACACCAGGTCGGCGATGGGCTGGTACCCGATGAGCGACGGCGCGCCGGGAAGCGGCACCAGGTCGGCCAGCGTCTGCGCATCGGCGTCCAGGGAGGCGAGACCACCGGCGGTCGCCGGGTGCTCGTCGTTGGAGGCGACCGCTCCGGTCAGGGCGAGGAGCTGTTGGTCCTCGCCGCTGCCGCGCGCGACGATCGGGCCCACCAAAGGGGCGTCCACCGCAAGGATGCCCAGCTCGTTGCCTTCGGGGTCGAGCGCCGGCTCGAGCGTCGTTCCCTCGAGGAACACGACCGCGTTCCGCTCCGGATCGGTGGCCGCAACGAAGCCGGTGCCATCCTCGATCTCGCGCACCCAGGCGATGCCGCCATACGAGCCGCCACCGGAGATTCGCACGAGATCCGTCGTCTCGTCGATGATGGCCACGCCGTCGGGCCCGCGCAGGAGCGTGACCTCGGCGTTGCGCGGCACCTCGATCTGGGTGACGCCCGTGAGCTCTGTCTCGATCGGTGGGCCGGCCGGCGGGGCGCGTCCATCGTGCGACGCGAGCATCCCGGCCAGCTCGTAGCTTCCGACCGAGCCGCTGTCTGCGCGTCCGACCAGGAGGCGTGGCCCATCGGCGTCGTAGGCCAGGGCCGCGATGGGTCCGCCCGCGTCCCAGCGACCGAGCTGCTCACCCGTCTCCGCGTCCGAAGCGACGATCGTGGAATCCCCCGCCGGCGCCGTGAAGGCGACCGAACGGTGGTGACCGACCGATGCGCGCCGCGCCGCGACGGCGATCGAGGGCGAGGGCGCCTGGAGATCGCTGCTCCCCACGATCTGGTTCGGATCGGCGATCAGGATGCCACCGGCGATGAGGTACTTCGCCAGCATCGGATGCGTCCACTCGTACACGTCGCGATCCCAGCC
>JBHENV010000270.1:0-8441 GCA_046261895.1 Candidatus Limnocylindria bacterium | reverse complement strand
CTGTCGTTCGTCTGAGCGCGCGGCGTCGGTCAACGATTGACGCGGCGACTGCAAAGGGCAGTCATTCCCGGAATTGGATCAGTGAACCTGGGGATATCTCTACCTCAGCGTCCGATCGGAGCCCGTTCATGGGCCTACGAGGCCATGGCGCGCATCCATGACCGGGAATCAAGCGCGGCGGCCTTCAGCCGGACGGTCAGGCTCTGTCCGCATCGCGACGAGGAGGCATCGCGTTCTCGCCGGGTGGGTCCTCGCCGGGTTGAGCCACCCTGGGATCGGCGTAGTCGGAAGGATCCGGGTCGTCGGCACCGCCCGCCATCTCCGGGTGCTCGTCCTCCGGTCCCTTGCCGGCCCGTCGTTCGAGGTCGCTGTCGTGCCTCATCGGCGGCTGAAGATGCTTCGGCGCGCGGGCTTCCTCTTTGGCGCCGCCTGCTGCTGCTCGATACCGATGACGGCCTGCGCGACCGTGCGAAGCGCCAGCGTGGCCGGCGACGTCGGCCGGGCCGTGACGAGCGGGACGCCCTCGTTGACAGATCGGATCATCTCGACCTCCGTGTACGGGATCTCCGCCGCGGGCCGGGTTCGCAGGAGGTTCTCGACGTCGCGCGTCTTCAACAGCTCCTTGGGAAAGACGTGGTTGACCACGATCGCCGCGCGGGCCTGGAGCGGCGTGGTATCGGACAGGAACGTCATCAGCATGCTCATGGCGCGCAGGGCGGCGATCTCCGGGAAGAGGACGAAGACGTGCGCGTCAGCCTGCTCGAGGACCCACACGGTGCGTGGATCGAGCCGGCTGCCGAGGTCGACGATAATGTGGTCGAACGACGGACCCATCAGCTCGAAGATGCGCTGGAGGTGCTCGAGCGTGACGCGGAAGTCGGCCTCTGGCCGGTTTGGCGCGGCGAGGACCACCAGGCCCGAGGAATGGGTCGTCAGATACATGCGAGCGAGCTCGACATCGGCAAGCGCCTGCTCGTCGCTTGCCAGGCCGCCGATATCGTAGCGCGGCGTGAGATTCAAATGGGTGGCGACCTGCCCGAACTGGAGATCGAGGTCGACGAGCAGGACGCGCGATGGAGGGAACCCGCCGTTGGTGGAGGGGGTACCCGGGGTCGCGTTGCCACCTCCGGCGAGCAGGACCGCCGTATTGACCGCGAGCGTCGTCGTCCCGACTCCGCCCTTCGGACTGAAGAAGGCCGCGATCTCGGCGCTGCCGGCGCCCGACCTGGCATCGAGCTGGATCTTCCCCGCCCGGATGAGCTGCGCCATCACGCGGCCCTCGAGCTCACTGTGGGCAAAGCCGCCGACGATGACGTCATCGGCTCCCGCCTCGAGAAACGCGATCCGGGCCTCCACGTCCTGTGCCGGCGCCACGACCAGGATGGGTGTGACTCCATTGCCGCCGGCGGTCCGCAGCGAGGCGATCGCCCCCGAAGCGGCGAGCCCCTCCGCCACGATCAGGTCGAAGTCTCGGCCTCGCATGGCGGCAGCCGCGTCTGCCGGGGACCCGACCGAGGCGGTGATGTAGCCGGCATCCGCCAGGGCGGATTCGAGCTCGCCGAGCAGCGTGGCCTCGCGCGCGCAGATGAGAATCGGGTTGGACGGCATGGCATTCCGTGGCGGATGATCGTTGCCCGAGTATACGGGCGATGGCCGTGCCACCACGAAACGAGTGCGCCTCGGGTATACTCTGCCGGCGCCTCCAGGTCAGGGGGCGCGGTTCATGTCGATGATCTGAGCCCCTTTCTGCCGCGTCACGGTATCGCCGACGACGTCGCAATCCCAGAGAGAGGAGGACGACGCCAACGATGCGCCGTTACGAACTCATGCTTCTGCTCCGCCCGGACCTGGAGGACGACAAGCTCCAGGCAGCCGTGGAGAAGGTCACCCGGGCGATCGTCAATGCCGGTGGCAGCCTCAGCAAGGTTTCGCCGTGGGGCAAGCGCCGTCTCGCCTACGACATCAAGCGCCACCGCGAGGCGAGCTACTTCCTGATCCATTTCGACATCGAGCCCGCGCAGGTGCGCGAGATCGAGCGCGGCATGCTGATCAGCGAGGAGATTCTGCGCCACCTCGTGACCGTGCTCGAGGATCGCGGGCCCGCCGACGAGCTTGCCCCTGCCGCGGTCGCGCGGGCGCTCGGCGAGGACGGCCCCGATGACGGCGCCGGGATCGCTCCTGACGCCGGTCGCCTCGACGGACCGATCGCCACGACGGCTGCCGGTCCACCGGGCGTCCATGCCGGCTCGTCGGACGACGAGTCGAACGATGAGGACACATCGGACGATACGTCGGAGGACACCTCCGAAGACACCTCCGAGGACACCTCCGAGGATGAGGCCGGACGCGTCGCTGCGCCGGCCGACGAGGAGCGCGCCGAGGCCGCGGCCCCCGGCGAGAAGGAGCCGCAATGACACTGAACAAGATGATGATCATCGGCAATCTCGGCGCCGATCCCGAGCTGCGCTACACGCCCGGCGGCAAGGCGGTGACCGATTTGCGCGTCGCGGTCAACGATAACCGCAAGGGCCCTGATGGCGAGTGGATCGAGGAGACGCTCTGGTTCCGTGTCAGCGTCTGGGAGCAGCAGGCTGAGCGTCTCGCCGAGCAGCTTCGCAAGGGGAACAAGATCTACGCGGAAGGGCAGCTGCGCGCACGGGAATACGAGGCTCGCGACGGCCAGAAGCGGACCTCCCTCGAGCTCGCGTTCGCCCGGGTCGTCAACCTCGAGCGCCGTCCGCGCGATGAGGACGGCGGGGGCTCGGGTCGCGGTGGCGCCTATGACGACGCGCCGCCACAGGTGAAGCCGCGCGGGGCGGACCAGGCACAGCGTTCCAGTGCCCCCGGCGCGGAAATGGACGTCGACGACATTCCCTTCTAGCCTCACAGACGAGATCCACGAGGACCGATACCGACCATGGCCAGCCCACGATCACGCCGCGAGTCGGCGGATTACTACCGAGACCGCCGTCGCCGCAAGGTCTGCAACTTCTGCGTCGACAAGGCCGAGAGCATCGACTACAAGGAGGTCAACCGCCTTCGTCGATACCTCAGCGAACGCGCGAAGATCGAGCCGCGCCGCAAGACCGGCACCTGCGCACGTCACCAGCGGATGCTGACGACCGCTCTGAAGCGAGCGCGCCACGTCGCGCTGCTGCCGTACGCCCCGCAGCACCTCCGCCCCTGAACGACCCGCGCGACCCCGAAGATTGACGCTCGCCGGACGGTCCGCGACAGTAGCCCGGCCCGAGGGGAGTACCCCGACAGGCGTCATCGACAATCCGGCGGGGGGCCAGACCCCGCCCGGTGACGCCGGCCGATCCCGTGGCCTTCACCTCTGGCAGCGCGATCCACTTCGCCTCGGCCGGCGTCGCGTTCCTCGCCACCGTCCTCATCTTCGGCGGCATGATCTGGCGCGGCCGGCTCACCGCCTGGGCGCTCCTGCTCGGTGGGACCGCTCTACCTTCTTTACATCTACCTGGCGCTCTTCACCGACCTCGGAGCCTCTGCCGCGCCGGTCCATTGACCGCCCGGTCAGCCACCACCGGCCGGGCGGCGGAGCCGCCGCGGGTATACTTTGCGGCGCCGCCGCGTGGCCGTCGTGGCGCGCGTCCGAGCGAAGGAGGCAAGGTTTGCTGGAGCAGGAGCACCGAACGCAGAGCACGTCCTTGGGAGTCACGAGCGAGCTCTGGGCGTTCTTCCGGGGCGACTTCGTGCCGCTGCGCGAGGCCAATATCAACGTGATGACCCATGGCTTCAACTACGGCACCGCCGTCTTCGAGGGGATTCGCGCCTACTGGAATGCCGACGAGGAGCAGCTCTTCGCCCTCGAGCTGATACCCCACTACCGACGCATCCGGGCGTCGGCGGCGCTCCTGATGATGGAGATCCGCCAGTCGGCCGAGGAGCTGGCCGAGATCACGATCGAGCTGCTGCGCCGAGACGGCCTGCGAGAGGACGTGTACCTGCGGCCGATCATCTACAAGAGCTCGGAGACGATCGGCGTTCGCCTGCACAACCTCGATGCCGACATCACGATCTTCGGCGTCCCCTTCGGCCAGTACATCGACACCGAGGGCGGCATCCGCGCGCAGGTCAGCAGCTGGCGTCGGACCGATGACAACGCGATCCCAGCGCGCGGCAAGATCACCGGCGCCTACGTGAACGGCGCGCTCGCCAAGAGCGAGGCGCAGCTCAACGGCTTCGACGAGGCGATTGTGCTCACCTCCGACGGCCATGTCAGCGAGGGCAGCGCCGAGAACCTGTTCATCGTGAAGCGGGGTGTCCTGATCACCCCGCCCGTCACCGACAACATTCTCGAGGGCATCACCCGCGCCCGGCTGATGGAGATTGCCCGCGATGATCTCACCATGGAGGTGATCGAGCGCTCGATCGATCGCACGGAGCTGTACGGCGCCGACGAGGTCTTCCTGTGCGGTACGGGCGCGCAGATCAGCCCGGTGATCGAGATCGATCGACGCCGCATCGGGACCGGACGCCCGGGCGAGGTCGCCAAGCGCCTGTCACGGACCTACTTCGACGCCGTGCGCGGTCGGCTGCCCGCGTACCGCGACTGGCTGACTCCGGTCTATTAGGAGGGGCGTCGCGACGGCTTGGTCTCGTCCTCGACCGGCCGCGTCGCCGGCCCGACGACGATGACCACCACCGACGATCCCGATCGCCTTCGATGGCTCGGCCGGCTCCTCGAGATGGTGCCCGGCACGATCTCGTGGGCGATCCTCATCCTGCCGCTCTGGCTGAGCTTCAGCTACCCGTGGCTCGTCGCGTACTTCGTGCTCAGCTTCGACTTCTACTGGCTCTGTCGCGCGCTCTGGTTCAGCGGCGCCGTGATCGTCGCCTTCGGTCGCATCCGCGACGTCGTGGCGGTCGACTGGACCGATCGTCTCGCGGGGCTGGCAGATCCCGCCGCACGCCGCGCGACGCTCGAGGCGCGGTTGACCGCGATCGGAACCGATGCCCCGACCGGTGCGCTCGGTGTGAACGCGCTCGCCCGTCCCGGCGGGTCGGAGCGGCGCCGGCTGCGCCGCGAGCTGAACGACCTGCGGGCGTTCGAGTCCATGTCGGCGACCCCACTGTCGGCCGACCAGCTGATCCATCTCGCGCTGATCCCGACCTACACCGAGCCGCTCGACAAGCTGCGCCACACGGTGCGCGCCCTGGCGGAGGCGAAGTGGCCGGCTGAGCGCAAGATCTGCGCGATCATCACCCGCGAGACCGACGAGGGCGGCATCGCGAACGTCCGCACGCTGCGGGCCGAGTTCGGTGACGCGTTCGCGGAGTTCATCCACATCCTGGACCCACTCGAGCCGGGGATCGTGGTCGGCAAGAGCAGCGCCATGGCATGGGGCGGCCGCTACCTGTACCGCAAGTTGGTCCGCGAGCGGGGGATGGATCCCCACCTCATCATCGTCACCGACCTGGACGCCGACTACCGCGTCCATCCGCAGTACTTCGCCTACCTGACCTGGGTCCACCTGACCGATCCCAACCGCGAAACCCAGCTCTATCAGCCGATTCCGTACTTCCACAACAACATCTGGGAGGCGCCGATGCTGCAGCGCCTCTTCGCGGCCGTGCTCACCCAGCTCCAGATGTGGCGCAGCGTGCTGCCGGAGAAGCTGCAGAGCTTCGGCTCGTACTCCACGACGCTTCACCTGGTGCACGACGTCGGGTACTGGGCGACCGACGCGATCCCGGAGGACAGCCGCTTCTACTGGAAGAGCTACTTCCGCTATGGCGATCGATTCCGCGCGGTTCCGCTCTTCATCCCGATCTACGGCGACGCGGTCCGCGCGCGCGGCTACTGGCGCAGCATGGCCGAGCAGTCCCTCCAGGCCCGCCGCTGGGCGTGGGGCGTGACCGACATTCCGTTCGTGATCGACAATGCGGTCAGGCACGCTGAGATCCCGTGGTCGTCGCGCTTCTGGCGCGTGGTGAACCTGTTCGGCGAGCACATCAACTGGGCGATCACCCCGTTCGTTCTCACCTTCGGCGCGACCGTCCCGCTGCTCATCAACCCCGCCTTCGGCGAGACCACCCTGGGCCAGAACCTGCCGCTCTACGCCAGCAGCATGCTGACCATGGCAGTCGTCAGCCTGGCCGTCCTCATCGTGGTCGAGCACCGAATCGTGCCGGCCCGCCCTGCTGAGTGGGGATGGCTGCAGCGGACGATCAGCTACGTGCAGTGGATTGGCCTGCCGTTCGTGGGCATCATCTTCAGCATGGTGCCAGCGCTCGACGCGCAGACGCGCCTGCTGACCGGCCGCTACCTGGAGTACAAGGTCACCGAAAAGGTCTGAGCCGATGTCCGACCGCGCTCCGCCGATTGCCCGCATCCGACTCTCGCGCTCCCTACCTCGGCTCCTGGCGCTGCCGATCCTGGCGCTGCTGGCCGCGTCTGCCGCCGTCGCGGCGGGACTGGTCCTCGTGACGGGCATCGCCGGCCTGGTGCTCGCGGCGGTGGGGGCGCTGGTGGCCGCCGTCGCGCTGGGCGGCATCGTCATCCTCCTCAGCGTCCGGCTCGACGTCGAGGAGGCGGCGGTCTGCCTGGGCTGGTTCGGTGGCGAGCGCATCTATCCACTGAGCGCTGGTCCGGTCACGCGCGTGCGGCTGCGCGGCGAGAACACATCGAGCCTGCGTGCTCCGAGGTGGAATCTCGGTTGGCAGCTGGGCGCGGCGATCCTCCGCGACGAGGAGGCGATCGAGGTGGTGCGCCTGGCACGCACGCCGACCGCCATCATGGTCCCGACCGAGCGGGGGCGCCTCGCCATCGCGGCGGCCGACGAGGAGGCCCTGCTCGATGCCCTGCTGCGGGCGGCCCATGCCCGGCAGCGGCCTGAGGATCTCACTCGCGATACGCGCGCGCTCGGCCCTTCGGAGCGGCCACAGCCGTCGAGCGAGGCCGGTGCGCCGGTGACCGGCATCGAGCGAGCGACCACCGAGCGCAGGCTGGGCGATGAACGTCAGGCCGCCGCACTCGCGCCACAGGCTGGCCTGCCGGCGGACGCGTCGCCCGGGACGGTGGAGCCGCCGACCGCCGAACCCGAGTCCAGGCGCGCTCGGCGCCGATGGGTGCCTCGGTCCTGGGCACCACGGCCGGGCCCCAGCCTGGTGCTGCTCATCTTGCCCCTGATCGCTGCCGGCGTGCCATGGGGCGCCGCGCTCGTGCTGGACCGCATGCCTGCGCCCGACACCGGTCTGGGACGGCTCACGGCGCTGGCGCTGGTGCTCGCCGGCCCGGCCACGACGATCGGAGCGATCCTGGCGCGCGTCTACTGGCCACGCATCGTCGGCGTGGTGGTGGCCGGCGGGCTGGCGACGGCCGTTCTTGTCGGAAGGGCGCTGCTCAGCTGAATTGACACGGTGGCGGCTCGCTGGCACGATCGGCCATCAATCCGAACGACGGCGTCGACGAAGCAGCGACGGTCGTCCAACCTAGCCACCAGCGAGCCCGAGACGGTGAGAGCGGGCGGCATCGGCGACGATCGGTCATCCCTTCCGAGCCGGAGGTGCCAAGCGGCGCGAGCCGTGCGTAAGGCCTCCCGGGCCAGCCACCCGATACCGAAGGCGACGAGTGGACCGCATGCCGCCGCATGGCCATCGGTCAAGTGCGGGTGGTACCGCGGGAATCGTTCCCGTCCCGGAAGTGATCCGGGGCGGGTTTCGTCTTGTCAGGAGCGGTGATCGAGTTGTTCAGGCCGGTGTCGAAGGAGCTGGAGGTGCCCGCGCTCGAGCGCGAGGTCATCGAGCGCTGGCGCGAGCGTGACACGATGGCGCGCTACCTCGCGCGCAACGAGGGCGCGGAGCGCCACTTCAGCTTCATAGACGGGCCGATCACCGCCAACAACCCGATGGGCGTGCACCACGCGTGGGGGCGGACCTACAAGGACCTCTTCCAGCGTTACCACGCCATGCTCGGCGAGAGGCAGCGCTACCAGAACGGCTTCGACTGCCAGGGCCTCTGGATCGAGGTCAACGTCGAGCGGAACCTCGGGTTCAACAGCAAGCGTCAGATCGAGGCGTACGGCATCGACCGCTTCGTGGAGCGCTGCAAGGCGTGGGTGGACACGTACGCCGCCATGCAGACAGAGCAGAGCAAGCGGCTCGGCTACTGGATGGACTGGGACAACAGCTACTACACCAACTCGGACGAGAACAACTACACGGTCTGGGCCTTCCTTGCCGAGTGCCACCGCCGGGGCCTGATCTATCGCGGGCACGACGTCATGCCGTGGTGCCCGCGCTGCGGGACCGGCATCTCCGACATGGAGGCGGCCGAAGGCTACGCCGAGGCGAAGCACCTCTCCGTCACCCTGCGCCTACCGATCACGAGCGCCGGTCACGAGGGCGAGGACCTGCTCGTCTGGACAACCACGCCGTGGACGCTGTCGAGCAACGTCGCCGCCGCGGTCCATCCCCGG
>JBHENV010000269.1:0-3055 GCA_046261895.1 Candidatus Limnocylindria bacterium | reverse complement strand
CCCCCACGCGCCCGCCCCCACACGCCGCGGCAAGCCACCCCCGCGTCCACGCGGGGTTAGTCGGGGAGGGTTAGTAGCTCTTGCACGATTACTTCGATGCGGCCGGACCGGTGCCAGAGCTGTGTGTCGTACTGGTCGGTTTTCCGTAGTCGGGCCGCGATCGCCCATTGTTCCCACAGTTGGATGTTGTCCTCCAGGCTGTGGTGGGTGCGAAGGCCGAACAGGGCGTCGACAACGTGGCGGTTGGTTGGCGCGGCGAGGGTGGTGGGCAGGAAGACCCAGCCGCGTTCCCGCAGCGGCGCCACCAGCCCCAGGAGCCGCTCGTGCTCGGCGCTCATCTATCGGAAGCGTTGTCTCATAGGAAATCACGGTCTCCTCGGTGGTCGGGGATGGGGCGGGCGGCACGCCGGAGCGCACGGGGGGAGGACCGCTCGACGACGTACCGCCCGCCGATGTGCCCGGTCCGCTGGGTGCGGGTCGGGACCGGGCTGGCCGGCCCCTAGGTTGCCCGGATTCGGTAGGCTGATGCAAGTTTGGGGCGGGTGGAAATTGCACAAATACCCGATTGGGCGACTGGTGTAACTTTCGGACATATGCGTAGTATTTCCGTCCGTTCCAAATTCCATGGGATGAACGGATGACGAAATTGCCTGACACTTACTCGCCCAGCGTTCGCGTGCGCCGGATCGCCCGTGCGCTACGGGGTTGGCGCGAAGCCTACGGCGAACAGAGCGGTGCGGTGGCCAAGCGTGCCGGCTGGTCGGCGGCGAAGCAGAGCCGGCTGGAGACCGGCGGGCAGGCCATCGTGCCGTCGGATGTGATGACCCTGGCCCTCATCTACGAGGTGTCGGAGGAGGAACGCGACAAGGTCTTCCACGCGGCACTGGCGGCCCAGGAGAAAGGCTGGTGGGAGGAGCTCACCAACGGGGCCCTGGTCGACGACATGTACGACTATGTTGAGTTGGAGTCCGAGGCAGCCCGGTTGCAGACCTTCAAGATCGACTTGGTGCACGGCATCTTTCAGACCCGGCAGTATGCGGAGGCCGTGATGCGGGCCTTCCTGCCGCGGCCGGCCGAAGACACGATCCAGGGGCGGATCGATGCCAGGCTGCGCCGGCAGGATCGGCTCCTCGGCGACCGTCCCCTCGCCACCGACGCGGTCATCGCCGAGGCTGCCTTGCGGATCATCGTCGGTGGACCGGACGTGATGAGGGCTCAGCTCGCGCGCCTGCGCGAGCTTGCGGAGTTGCCGCACATCCACCTTCGTGTGATGCCGAGCAGTGCGGGTGCGCACACCTCGATGGGTGCCGACTTCAACATCCTCTCCTTCGGTGCGGGTATGGCCGACGTGGTCTACCTGGAGTCCCTCCATCGCGGCGTCTATTTGGAGGAACTCAAGGATGTGACGCCCTATAAGGTCAGGTTCGCGGGGTTGTGGGAGCACGCGATGGCCGAGGAGGAGTCCGCCGCGTTGGTCGCCAAGATCGCCCACGCGATGCGGGCATGAGGAGCGGAGCGGATGAGGTTCGAGCCGGGCAGGTGGCGCAAGAGCAGCTACAGCAACGCAGAGCGGGAGTGCGTGGAGGTCGCGGTTTCGGCTGGGTTGGTGGGGGTCCGGGACTCCAAGAACTCCGCCGGCCCGACGCTGGTGCTCCGCTCGGAGAGCTGGGCCGCGTTGCGGCGGATGGTGCGGCGGGGATGAGAAACGCCCTCGCCCGAGAACCGGTACGAGGGCGTCTCCTTGTACCTGGCAGCTCGTGCGTGTCGGAGCGTCGAGCTGCCAAGCTGTTTCGCGTCGGGCTCGAGGCTATCGGCTTGTTGCCATCAGCGTGCGATTAGTTGAGCGGCTCCGTTCGCATGGTGAACCGGGGGTCCAGGTGCGCGGTGTCGTTGTACCTGCGGATCACCCACCGCGCACCCCACACGACGAGCTGCGTGATCGACGCGTTGTCGGCGTCGACGAACGCGAACGGCCGTGATCCGGTCGCTATCGACACGACCTGGCCGATCACGCCGCCGTGGGTGAACACCGTGATCCGCCGGTTCACGTGCGCGGCCGCCAGCCGTTCGACGGCGGCCCGGACCCGCGCGGCGAACGACTCGGTCGACTCGGCGCCCGGGATGACGTCCCACCGCTCTTCGGCCCACATGCGCTCGGCCACTGGATCCCGCCGCGCGACCTTGATCCGGAACAGCCCGCCCTCCCACTCGCCGAGCATGACCTCGCGCATGCCGGGCTCGACGACCGGCGTGATGCCGAGCCGCTTGGCCAGCGGCTCCGCGGTCTGGTGGGTGCGGCGCAGGTTGGTCACGTAGATGCCGTCGAGCTCCTCGTGCTCGAGGCGGTTCGCGACCAGCTCCGCCTCGCGCTCGCCGGTGGGGGCGAGCGGCGGGTCACCCTGCCCGTCGACGAGCGGGAACGGCCGGTCCTCCCGCGCCGGTTGGGACTCGCCGTGCCTGACCAGCAGGATCTCAGTCGCTTCCGGCGGCAGGGTGAAGCGGAACTGGCGGTACTCCTCGGTGTTCGTCACGGCCCTATTCAACACTGCGCAATATCTGAATACTCGACTTCGAGTATTCAGATACGGTTGCCGCATGGGCAAACGCAAGGTCTCCAACCCGCTGGCGCTGGCGGTGCTCACCTTGCTGGCGGAGCGGCCGATGCATCCGTACGAGATGTCGGGCACGCTGCGGGAGCGGGCCAAGGAGCAGAGCATCAAGCTCAACTACGGCTCGCTGTACTCCGTGGTCGAGTCGCTGGTGCGGCACCAGTTGATCGAGGTGCGGGAGACCGTCCGCGAGGGGCGGCGACCGGAACGCACGATCTACGCGATCACCGACGCCGGCCGGATCGAGTTCGTCGACTGGCTCAGCGAGCTGCTCGCCATCCCGGTCAAGGAGTACCTGCAGTTCGAGGCCGCGTTGTCGCTGATGCCGACGCTCACCCCGGACGAGGTGATGCGCCTGCTGCAGGTCCGCCGGCTCCGGCTCGAGGCCGAGGTGGCCGCCATGGACGGCGTGATGGCGGGGATGGCCGACCAGGGCATGCCCTACC
>JBHENV010000268.1:0-9940 GCA_046261895.1 Candidatus Limnocylindria bacterium | reverse complement strand
GAGCCGACGAAGGCGAACCAGAACGGAGCCGTGACCCCATACCGCTGCGCGAGCAGGCCGCCCACGCCGGAGCCGACGACGAGGCCGCCGAAGACGCCGACGGTGTTCACGCTGCCGACCCTGCCCTGGAGGATCGACGGGACGGCGCGCTGGCGGACGGTGACCGAAGTGGTGCCCCATACGAACGCGTGAGCGCCGAAGACGAAGAAGATCGCCATCGCGACCGCGGGGACGGTCGTGATCGCGAGACCCAGGTGCGTGAGCGTCTCGATGATCAGCCCGATGCGCATGATGTTCCCCAGGCTGACGCGGCGCGTGATCCAACCGTAGGAGAGCGTACCGAGCAGCCCGCCCGTCGCCGAGACGGTGGTGAGCAGCCCGAAGCCGATCTCCCCCAGGCCCAGCTGGCGGGTGGCGTACAGGACGAGCACAGACCAGGCCGCGCCGAACGTGATGTTGAAGGTGAAGATCGTCAGCACCAACGTGCGCACCGCCGCGTGGTGGCGCACCCAGCGGAACCCCTCCGCGATGTCACGGCTGATCGCCGTCGCCCGAGCCGGATCGCGAGGATGGGGCGGCAGGGCGATCCGGCCGATGAGGAGCGCACCCAGCGCGACCAGGATCGCCTGTCCGATGAACGGCCACGCCACGCCGACCGCGAATAGCGCCGCCCCAAGTGGCGGTCCCGCGAGCTGGTTGACCGTGATGAAACCTGCCTGGATCCGCGAGTTGGCAAGGGCAAGGTCCCGGCGCCGCACCAGCATCGGAAGGAGGGTCTGGGACGAGTTGTCCGCGAACACCTCGGCGGTGCCGAGCAGGAACAGGGCCACGAGGACGACCGCGATCGACACCATCCCGGTCACAATCGACGTGGCGACGACCGCCAGCACGACGGCGCGCAGCACGTCGACGGTCACGACGATCAGCCGCCGATCGAGGCGATCCGACAACGCCCCGGCGTACAGCCCGAAGAGCAGGGGTGGCAGCCACTGAACCAGGGCCGCCAGGGCCACCAGGAACGCGTCGTCGGTCAGCGACGCAACGAGCAGCGGCCCGGCGGCGATCGCGATGCCGTCGCCGAGGTTGCTGATCCACGAGGATGCGAGCAACCATCGGAACCCGCCGCCCAGCGGCACCGGCGCCAGGGTGTCGACGAGGCGGCTCACAAGCGGTGCAGGCTAGCATGCGACCGGGATGGGCCGAGCACACCGGCCTGTCGGCATTCGGTACCATCGTGCGCAAGCAGATGACATCTCTCCTGCGCCGCCGAGCGCGCACAGCAGACCCCGAGGCCCCGGTCATCAGCATGGTGGACGTTGGGATGACCTACCCGAACGGTAAGGTGGCGCTGGCCGACGTCAACGTCGAGATTCCCCGTGGCGACTTCGTCTTCCTTGTCGGACCCTCGGGAGCGGGCAAGAGCACGTTCATCCGTCTCCTCATCCGCGAGCAGCTCCCGACGTCGGGCCACGTCACGGTGGCGGGACGAGACCTCCTGCGCATGCGGCGCCGCCAGGTGCCGGGCCTTCGTCGCCGAATCGGCATCGTCTTCCAGGACTTCCGCCTGCTCCCCAACAAGACCGTGTGGGAGAACGTCGCCTTCGCCCTCGATGTCACCGGCGTCGCCGGCTCGATCATTCGGCAACGGGTTCCCCAGCTGCTCAGCCTGGTGGGGCTGCAGGACCACGCGCACCACCTGCCGACGCAGCTCTCCGGTGGAGAGCAGCAGCGCACCGCCATCGCGCGAGCGCTCGTGCACGACCCGGCGATCCTGATCGCCGATGAGCCGACGGGCAACCTCGACCCGGTCACGAGCTGGGAGCTCATCCAGCTCCTGATCCAGATCAACGAGCTGGGCACCACGGTGCTCATGGCGACCCACAACCAGGAGATCGTCAACGCCATGCGCCGGCGCGTGCTGGCGCTCGAGGTTGGCCACCTCGTCCGTGACGAGGCCGTGGCGGCATACGAGCGAGAGTACTGACCGATGCCCTTCGTACGCTTCATCGGCTTCAGCATCGTCCGGGCCTGGCAGGGCTTCTGGCGCAACGCGATGATGAGCCTCGCCGCGACGGCCACCGTGGTCCTGATGCTGGTGCTGCTGTCGGGGCTCTTCATCGTGATCACCGGGCTGAACTCGGGCCTCCAGTTCATCGAGAGCAAGGTGGCCGTCACTGCGCGCCTGGTCGACGACCTGCCGATATCGGCCCGCACTGCGCTCGTCGAGGAAGTGGAGGAGTATCCGGGGGTTGCGTCGGTCGAGTACGTCTCACCGGCCGCGGCGATGGACCGGCTGCGGGCGTCGTATCGGGAGGTCGGCCGAGAGCTCGATCTGGGTGATCCGGATTCGCCCATCACCCTCTTCGCCAGCCTGGAGATCAGCCTCACCGATGCGGATGCGTCCGCGGACGTCGGCGCCGCCCTTGCCACGCATGACGATGTTGACCGGGTCCTCACGAAGCAGGCCGAGTACGACACCCTTCTCGGCATCATCAACGTCATTCGCACCGTCGGCATGATCGGGATCGGCCTGGTCGGCCTGACCGTCCTGTTCATGATCATCAACACGATCCGGATCGCGGTCTACAGTCGCGCCAACGAGATCGAGATCATGCGCCTGGTCGGCGCGTCTGACTCCTTCATTCGCTGGCCGTTCATCCTCGAGGGGATCCTGTGCGGACTCGCTGGGGCGATCGTGACGATCGTGCTGGTGGCGGTCATCTGGGATCCGATTCAACCGGCGATGGTCACGATCTTCCAGATGCCGACCGCCGTCAGCACCCAGTTCCTGACCAGCCTGTCAGTGCTGCTGCTCGGCGTCGGGCTCGGAGTCGGCGCGCTCGGGTCGTGGATCAGCGTTCGCTCCTACCTGTCGGTCGCACATTGAGGCGGGGCAGCCCTTCCGTTAGGGAAACGTAACGGGCGCTCTATCAGCCGCGTGGTGCGCCGTTGCTAGACTTCGCGCTCAGATGAACGATCCCTCTGCCGTCCAGACCCCACCGCCGGCTCCATCCCGAGGTGCCACGGTGCCCTGGATCGTGTCGCTCGCGCTCGCCGCGGTCGTGGGCGCGCTCCTGTTCGCCGGCGGATTCCTGGCGGGCGGCAGCGGCGCCGGCTCCGGCTGCGCGGCACCCGACGAGGCATTCGCCGCATTCTGCGAGGCGTACGAGCGGATCCAGCGCGAGTACGTCGACGAGATCGATAGCGAGAAGTTGGCCGAGGGGGCCATCGAGGGCATGTTCCAGTACGGCGTCGCCGACCCGTACTCGGGCTACATGCCACCCGAGCAATACCAGCAGGCGCTGGGCGACCTGTCCGGCGCCTTCAGCGGGATTGGCGCCGAGATGGCGATTCGCAACACACAGGATGCCGCCGATATCGCCGCCTGCACCGAGCTGAGCGACACCTGCCGGCTGGTGATCGTCGCGCCGCTCGCCGGCACGCCCGCGGAGGACGCAGGCCTCCTTGCGGGCGACTTCGTCCTGGCCGTGGACGGCGAGACCGTCGAGGGCACCACCATGGAGGACCAGATCAGCAACATCCGCGGCGAGTCCGGAACCGATGTGACGCTGACCCTCGAGCGGGACGGCGCGGAGCCCTTCGATGTCACCATCACCCGTTCGGAGATCACGATCCAGGAGGTCGAGACTCGTATGATCGACGGACACATCGGGTACATCGGTCTCAACGGCTTCTCGGCGCCGGCGGCGGAGCAGTTCCAGGCCGGCCTGGCGTCGCTGCTGGAGGATGGCGCCGACCAGATCGTCTTCGACCTGCGTGACAACCCGGGCGGCTATATCGACGCCGCGCAGCAGATTGCCAGCCAGTTCGTCGACGAGGGCGTGATCTTCACTCAGGAGTCCGCCGGTGATGACGTTCGAGAGTGGACCTCGACCGGTGACGGTGTGGCGACCGATCCGGAGCTGCCGGTGGCGGTGCTGATCAACGCCGGCTCGGCATCGGCCTCCGAGATCGTGGCCGCGGCGCTCCAGGAGACCGGCCGTGCCACGGTCATCGGCGAGCCTTCGTTCGGAAAGAACACCGTCCAGGTCTGGGGCCGGCTCGAGAACGAGGGTGGGGTCCGGATCACCATCAGCCGATGGTTCACCGCGGAGCACAACAGTGTCGCCCCCGAAGGGATCCAGCCCGATATCGACGCGGCGCGGACGGCCGAGACGCCGCCCGAGGTTGACCCGGTCCTCGACGCGGCGCTCGCCTTCCTCGGGGACCAGCCGGTGGCCGACGAGGCCGCTGAGCCATCACCCGCCGGGACCCCGTCCGCGGCGGGCCACCTTCCGGCCGTGGTCGGGATTGTCGCCGCGAGAGCCATCTGCTAGCATCGCTGGCAACGAAAGGAGGTGGTGTTGCCCATGGATAGTTCCAAGCACGCCACCACCGAGGCAGTGGCCTAGCACAGCTTCGCGTGGTGTAGCGACGGGAGAGCCGGCCGGTGCGGTCGGCTCTTTCCATGTCCGCCGATTTGCAGACCCGCCCAGAGCCAGGACCGATGCCCGACGAGACGATCGCCCTCAACCGACGCGCACGCCATGACTACGCCATCGAGGACACCCTCGAGGCGGGCATCGTATTGACCGGCACCGAGATCAAGAGCGTGCGGGCCCACAAGGTGAACATCGCGGAGGCCTACGCTCGCGTCGACAAGGGCGAGGCCTGGCTGATCGGCGCACACATCGCCGAGTACGCGCAGGGCAACCGCAACAACCACGCCCCGACGCGCACGCGCAAGCTGCTCCTGCACCGCGACCAGATCTCCGAGCTCACCGGCCTCCAGTCGGCCAAGGGCCTGACGATCGTGCCGCTGCGACTCTACCTGCGCCGTGGACGCGCGAAGCTCGAGCTCGCCATCGGCCGCGGCAAGAAGACCCACGACAAGCGTCGCTCGATCGCCGAGCGCGACATGCGCCGCGAGCTCGAGCGGGAATCGAAGGTTGCCGGCCGCATCAAGCTCTAGAACAGGTGTTCACACCAGCACATCGGTCTGGTATAATGGCCGCCGTTCGGTTCGTGGGGATGTCAGGTTTCGACAGGGCCCGGGAACCGGGAATCGCAGGTCGAGGGTGCTCGCAGGCCTCGTAAAACAGCGGGCAATTGCTGTAACTGGCAACGATAGTTACGCCCTCGCTGCTTAGGCAGTGAGCATTGACGTCGTCCACCCTCCCCGGACGGCGAAGATGTCATCAGGGGAGGTGCGGCGTCGCCGACTCCGGTGAGTGGCGTCAAAGAGCCGAGAGGCATCACCGGATAGCAGGCGAAGCACCCCGCCGGTCGGGGGCCCGCATCGCGAAATGCAAGTAGGCCGGAAATACCTGTAGGAAGTTCTCGGCGACTGTGTTCTGGACGGGGAGTTCGATTCTCCCCCATCTCCACCATGCATCATCGGCGGCGGTGCTTCGGCATCGCCGTTTGTCGTTTCGACGGCAGGAGAGACGGCCTCAACGAGCCGGTGCCGCAGACCTCTCCAGTCCATCAATGATGACGTCGAGCCCGTACTCGAATTCGTCCGCGTAGTCGGAGCCGGGCTTCACGGCGTGCTCGGCGATGAACATCCGGTCACGGATGGCGAACCACGGCCTGGTTCACCCACAAGGTCCCCGCCCTGCGCTCAGTCCGTCGTCAGCAGATCCCGCACGCGGCCGCAGAGTCGCGCGGCCGCATCCACGTCGTCCCCGAGCGCCCGGCCGAGCCGCGCGATCGTGACGTCCGCGGCGAGCCCGTCGTCCACGGCATCCACCGCCTCGCCGAGAAGGAGGCGGCGATCAGGATCCGACTCAGCTTCGGCGACGTGCCTGACGAGCGCGCCGATGTCGCCGAGCGTGGCCGCGAGCTCCTCGGGTGGCTCGTCCAGGCTCTCGTCGAAGTGGACGGTCGCCATCGCCAGGAGGTCCTGGCCATCGGCGGCCAGACGCCGCGTCCCGCCGGCCAGGCCGCCGACGACGAGCGCATACCCGTCATCGAGGGTCGGCGCGAAGCCGATCCACGGCCCGTCGGGACCGATGCGACCCACGGCACATGCAGCGCCATCCATGGCGTGCGCCTCCCGGGCCTACTCCTTGACCTGCCCGGCGGGCAGGACCACGATCCTCCGATTCGGCTCGACCCCGACGCTCTGGGTCCGGATGCGCGGATTCTCGAGCAGCGCCATGTGCACGACGCGGCGCTCGACCGCCGGCATGGCCTCGAGCTGGATGATCTTCCCGGTCTGGACGACGCGCTTGGCGGCCCGATCGGCGACGTCACGGAGCTGCTGCTCTCGGCGGCCACGGTAGTTCTCGACGTCGATCGCGATGCGGTGATGCTGCCCCTCGCGTCGCCCGACGATGAGGTTGACGATGTGCTGCAGGCTGGCGAGCTTCTCGCCACGACGCCCGATGAGCGCGCCCAGGTCGTCACCACGGACGTTGAGACGGGCGGCATCGCCACCGCTGGCGATCTCCACGGTTCCGGTCAGGCCCATCAGGTCGAGCATCTCGGTGAGGACGGTCTTGGCGGTGTCGAGGGTGGAGCGCTCCTCGTCGCTCAGCTCTTCGACCGGTTTGCCGGACACGAACGGCGCTGGCTCGCGCCCGGTGCGCTCGGGTCGTGGGACACGGTCGGGACGCGGCTCGCGGATGGCGTGCTCGCCATCACGGTCACGGCCGTTTCGGCCCCGGCCGCCCCGCCCTCGGCTGCCGCGCGTGCGGCGAGCGGCGTCGGCGCGCTCCAGCTCGGCGACCTGCTCATCGGCGGCGGCGGCGGCGACCGCCAAATCGACCGGTGCGGCCACATCCTCAGCGGTCGGGTCCGGCTGCGCCGAGCGCGCCGGCTCGGCAGCAGGCTCAGGGGATGCCTGTGCGGGACTCTCCTCCTGCGCGGCCGGCGTGCTCTCGACACGAACCGACTCAGCGGCAGCGACCGCCGACTTCGGCGCGGCCAGGATGCGCGCCTCCTCCGCACCGACGCCTAGCACGCCCCGACTGCCCTGCGCCAGGATCTCGATATCGAGCTCGCTCAGATCGGAGGAAAACTCCGCCATGGCGGCGCGAATCGCCTCTTCAACGTTCTTGCCCGTGAACTCACGAAACGTCATCGTTTCCGTCCTCGTCGCTTGGCGCTCCCCTTCGGTCGGCTTCCGGGCCGCGGGTTGCTGCCGCGGCTGGCGTTCGGCGAGGGTGCGCGTGGTGTGGGGGGCTTGGGCTCCTCGGTGGGCGCGGCGTCGCCATCGGTGCGCTTCGGACGCGACGCGGGCGTGATGCCGGTCTCCGGCGACGGCGCCCAGGCGGGCTGCCAGCCGAAGATTGGGAAGAGGTTGCCCCAACCCATGATCAGGAACTGCTGGATCACCAGGTACGCGGTGTACACGATCCAGTACAGGATCAGGCCGCTCGGGAAGATGCCGCCCCAGACGATGGTGAGCAACGGAAACGTGTAGGTCATGGTGCTCGTCATGCCGGACGTCGGATCTTCCGGGTTGGGCCTTGGGCTCGTCATCTTGACCTGCACGAACTGCAGGACGCCGGCGATGACGGCCAGGAGGGAGAGCGCGAATCCGAACAGAGGAATCGCGAAGACATGGTCGATCCGGGCGAGGTCCAGGCCCAGCAGCCAGCCCACCGTCGTGTCGACGTGGCCTGAAAGCTTGATCGGATCGATGAGCTGGCAGTTCAACGGGAGGAACTGCGGCAGCTGGCTGTACTCGGGCAGGTTGCAGACGCCCTCGAAGGCGACCCGGAAGGTGTCCGCCTGTCCGGCGACGGATTCCACGACGTTCGCCGACTGGAGCGCCTCGAAGGCGTCGCGGTTGCCATCGTTGATGGTGAAGCCAGTGATGACGCCCGAGGCGCGGATCAGCGCCTGGTAGAGGGCGAACAGGATCGGCAATTGGAGCACCACCGGGAGGCAGCCGGCGGCCGGGTTGACGCCGTGCTCCTTGTAGAGCGCCATGGTCTCCTCGGAGACCTTCTGGCGGTTCCCCTTGTGCTTCCGTTGTACCTCGCGGATGAGCGGCTGCATCCGCTGCATCTCCTTCTGCGAGCGGATCTGGCGAATGAACAACGGAGCAAGGATCGTGCGGATGACGATGGTGAAGACGATGATCGCCAGGGCGAAGTCGAAGAAGGGAATCTGAAAGAGTGCGACGAGCAGGTTGAAGAGCGGCAGGAAGAAGACGTCCCAGGGCGGCGTGAAGTGCTCGATCCCCAGGAATCCTGCGCCGATGATCGGGGTCAAATCGCTCTCTCTCGTCTACTGGACAGGGTCATAGCCGCCCGGATGAAATGGGTTGCATCGGCCGATGCGCTTCACGCCCATCCACGACCCGCGCAGCAGCCCATGGCGATCGATCGCCTGGTACGTGTAGACCGAGCAGGTCGGCGAATAGCGGCAGCTCGGCGGCATCCAGCCCGTCAACTTCTGGTACGCGATGATCAGTCCAAGCCCGATTCTCTTCATTTACCGATGTCCGCTCGCACAAGCAGCGAGTCGATCGCTTCTCCCAGCTCTGCCTGGCTGGCGTCGCCCGCAAACCGCCGCGCGATCAGGAGGAGGTCCCACCCGGGACCGATCCGTTCAATCCGCTCGCGGAGCAGGCTGCGCAGACGGCGTCGCACTCTATTTCGCTGAACCGATCCACCGAGCGCGCGAGGTGTCGACAGGCCAATTCTCGTCTCCGACCGCTCCGTCCGCATCCAGCGAAGAACAAGGAGTGGCGTCGACCGTGCCGTGCCGTGCCTGCCGATGGCCTCGAAGTCCGCGCGGCGCCGAAGCATCGGCAGCACAGGCACGGCGGTGTCGACCCTGGCGGCGGTCAGACGGTCAGTCGCTTGCGCCCCTTGGCTCGACGACGAGCGAGCACGCGGCGTCCGCCCTTCGTCGCCATTCGGGCCATGAAGCCATGCTCGCGCTTGCGCGAGCGCTTCTTGGGCTGATACGTCCTCTTCGACATTGGTGCGTGCCGTTTCCTCGTTCAACGTTCACGGTTCGAGCCACGAACACACGAACGGCTGGCGTATCGCCAGCCTCCACACGTTCCCCGGGCCCGTCGCGCTCTGGGTCCCGATTCTACCGGTGACCCCGTGCCGGGTCAAACTCCGAAGGCACGGCGCCGTTCGGCGACGGAGCCATCGGCCGAGCGTCTCCGGGACGCTTGGACCCTTTCCCCGGCCGGATAACGAGCCGCCACGCGCACTGTTTGCGAGTCAGCGGCGTGGGGGGCCAGGCCATTGCCGCGCAAGATCGGCCGATCGTCCCGATCCGGTGCCCCGCCGTTTTTGAGCGCTGCTATAGTGGCGCGACCCCCGGCCCGGACCGCCCGATGTCACGTCCGATCTCGGCCGGAGGCGGACTCATCAGCCCACGCGGCAACCCCGCAGATCGGTTCGGAGCACGTCAGTTTGATGGATGCGAAGCAGGTGTGGCGCGCCGCCCTCGGCGAGTTGCAGGTCTCCCTCTCCCCGGCCAACTTCGACACCTGGCTGAAGGACACCGAGCTCGTCGAGATCGATGACAACCGATGTCGCATCTCCGCTCCGAACGGCTTCGCACGCGACTGGCTCGACAACCGCTATCGGCCTCTCATCAGCCAGACGCTGGCTCGGGTGGTCGGAGGCTCGGTGCAGCTGGAGTTCGTCGTCGCCGATGCCTCCGGCCCGCTCCCGAGCCAGGTGGACGAGGAGGGCCAGGTCCAGATGCCACCGCTGAGCGCGGGTGGCAATGCCATCAACCTGAACGTGCGCTACACCTTCAACAACTTCATTGTGGGCAGTGCCAACCGACTGGCGCACGCCGCCGCCCTGAGCGTCGCCGAACGGCCCGGACACGCATACAACCCGCTCTTCCTGTATGGCGGCGTCGGCCTTGGCAAGACGCACCTGATGCACTCGATCGGCAATGCGGTATCGGCCAAGTTCCCGCGCAAGCGGATCCTGTACGCGACGAGCGAGAA
>JBHENV010000267.1:0-2654 GCA_046261895.1 Candidatus Limnocylindria bacterium | reverse complement strand
AAGGCCGCCGTAAAACTCGCGCGCCTGCGGCTCGCCGCCTTCCGGCATCGCCAGCTGCACGTGGTCCAGGCCAACCACGTGCGACGCAGGCGGGAGGGACGGACGGGCCACCATGCCATGATTGTCCCATCCTCGACAGCTGAGGGGGTCTGGCTCATCTGGACCCGGAGTATGACGGCTGACCAGGCGCCGGCCGATCAGCGCCACTCTTCGACGGACGCGGCACGGACGCTCGTGCGTAGTGCGACCCGCTCTCGCATGAGCGTCTCCATACCATCGGGCGAGCGGGTGTATACCAGCTCGCCGCCCCCGACCCATCGACGCCAGGCGGTCGCGAAGGCATCGGCCATGTCACGGCGCCTGGCGAAGGCCGTGGGCACTGCGTGATACGCCGTATCGCTCCGTCGCGCGAAGGCGAAAGCGGCACGCAGGACGTACCAGATCGGCGCATAGAAGGTGCCCGAGATATCGCCCTCGTTGCGGGTGATGAGGTAGCGCTGGTCGACGATCGGTTCGAACAGCTCGGCATAGGCCACCGCAAACTGATCGACCACGGCCTTATCATGGCTGTCGAGCACCACATCGTACGTACCGGACGGATTGATCCGCACCCGCACCTGATCCGGTGACATGGGCGCCAGGCCTTTCGACCGATACGCCTCCGCCACGGCGCGCCCGAAATCGGCCAGGTGCGAGTCGACGGGGACCTCAATGAATCCCGCCTTCACGTATCGCCAGAAGAGTGGAGCGGCCACGGCAACCGGGATGAGCACTACGGCGGCGAGGGTGACCAGGTTCCAAGGTGTCGGCAACGCCAGCGCCAACCGCAGGCCGTCCACCGCCATGAATGCAACCGTGTAGAGCAGGGTCATGATCGCCAGGTTGAGCAGAGCCCGGAGCGACTTCGCGAAGGTGAAGGCCGTGCGTAATGGGCGCTCTGGCCATTCGAGGAGGGTGCCCGTGAAGATGAAGTTGTCGTACTCGCCTCCGACGTTCCACCGCCGAGAGGCATCCATTCGATTCCGCGCCCGTTGCGTCGCCCGGCGATTGATCTCATCGACCGATATCAACCGGCGCCCGAGGGGACCGAACAGCGGGAGCCCCAGCATGGGAATGCGCTCGTCGACATGACCGATGCCGCGCACAATCCGATCGCCCGAGCCGAGCCCCCACGTGTGCCGATGCTTGCTCTTCAGCCGCTCCAGGTCCCGGTCACCCTCGTCGAGATCGGGCTCGTAGCAGACGAGGTCCCAGTTGTTGGCGACCTTGTGCGGTTCGGCCGGATCCAGCCGGATCGATCGACCACGGATCTGGTTCACGCTGGCATAGGTGCCGGCGGTGGTGAGGTCGATCAGGGTGTTGAGGCTCAGGCTGTCCCAGCCCTCGCCGAGGAGGCCGCGAGTGCCAACCACGCAGCGCGTGACCCCACGCTCCAGCAGATCGGTGACGACCGCCACGTAATGACGCGGCCGCCACGCCCCGCCCTCGCCCTCGATCTCGACCAGACCGGGCTCGACGGGATGGCCGGTCAGCGTGACCTCGAGCTCACGATCGGCGAAGAAGGCGCGCATCTCGGCGAGGCACAGTTCGGACCACCGTTCGGCGACCAGCACCGTTCGCCCGGTGATCATGATCGGATCGAGCTCTTCCGTCGCCGGGTCATCCACCAGAGCCCGGATAGCGCGCACCGCACCGCCGCCCTCCTCATCGAGGACGCCGCGCAGCTGGCGGGTAGCAGTGGCGGATGCCCGTTCATGATCGATGATGACCACCGCCCGCAGCCGATCGCGCATCGAGGATGCCTCCTCGCGCAGGATGTCGACCATCCCTGTGACCTTGCTTTCCGAGTAGGCGAGGACCCGATCGAGCGGGGAGGCAGCACGGCGCCAGCCGGTCTCCGTCATCACCATCCCCAGGGTGCGCAAGAGGCTGCGTTGATCCGCCAGCGTCGCGGCGTCCGCCGGATCGTCCGAGAGGCGCAGGACGTCGAGGCACCAGGTGCGCAGGATGGCCAGCCGATCATCGAGGGTGGCGGCTTGGCGCAGGCCTTCACGCAGCTCGATGTCGTCGGCCAGCGCCATCCCGCGGGCCACCATCACCCGCACTCCGCCGACGGCGAAGCTGAACTCGTCGCTCAGGAGGGCTGTCCATGATTGGTCGCCCGCCAGACGGTTGATGCGTCGGATCAGCCAGGGGTCGAAGCGGCCATCGCCTTCCATCCCGGCGATGGCCGCCCGGAGCAGCTCATCGGTTCCTTCCAGGAATTCTCGTTCGCGTGGCGTCGGCTTGGTGAACAGCACCAGGTCCTGGTACGGGGCCAGAAATCCCGCGCGGACCACGGCCGGCGTCGGCACCTCGAAGTCGATCCCGTTCACGAGCTCGAGGTAGTTGCCCATCTCGTCCGGATCGGTCGACGCGGGCGGTGTGGCCGTCAGCCCCACCACGAGCGCGTTTGGCAGCCGCGCCACCAGGTCGGCGAGGATGAGCGCCCAGTAGTCGAGCAGGTGATGCGTCTCGTCGAAGATG
Organism: Candidatus Limnocylindria bacterium; assembly: GCA_046261895.1. Lineage (GTDB taxonomy): Bacteria > Chloroflexota > Limnocylindria > QHBO01 > QHBO01 > JACDBZ01. The sequence continues at coordinate 128 of JBHENV010000267.1, read as the reverse complement.
ACGCAGCCCGTGCCGGCGGCCGCGATCCGTTCGATGAGGTCGATGGCGTTGGGATGCAGCAGGTCGTGGAGGTCAACCTCGCCGCTCTCGAGGGCACGTCGCTTCTCTCGGAGGGCGTGCTTGCTGAG
>JBHENV010000266.1:0-4904 GCA_046261895.1 Candidatus Limnocylindria bacterium | reverse complement strand
CGCAGCACGAGCTCGACCTGTCGGGGATCCTTTCCCCAACGGGAAGCCCACGACCGTGCCAGATCTGACGGCTCGACACCAGACAGGTCGACCAGCCGGTCCTCCGCCTTGGAGACGACCTTCTGGGTCACCACGAGCACGTCGGTATCGGCGAATCGGATGCCGGAGGCGGTTGCGGCGTCGGCGATCAGGGCAGCCAAGTCATCGCCGGGCACGACCTCGGGGATGCCGTCCAGGCCGATCAGCTCCACGTGCGACGTCACGCCGCGTCGCCGAGCTCGAGCCAGCGAGTGAGGTCTTCGGGCGTGTCGAGGTCGAACGAGAGGCCGGCGCGGTTGACGGCGACGAGCGGCACGCCGGCCCGTTGCACCTCCTCGAGGTGCGCCGCGAAGCTGCCGACGCCGAAGCGGAAGCGGATGACCCCCGGTGGTCGCAGCGCGAGCCCGTTCGTGCCGGTTCCGGCCCGATCCGGAGCGATCGCCACGGCCGGGCCGCCACCGTCGGGCAGTGCGGACGTGAGAACCTCAACATCGCTCGCCTGAAGGTTCGGGAGATCTCCGTGCAGGATGGTGAGGGTGTCCACGTCCTCGACGAGCGCATCGAACCTGGCCTGCTCGAGACCCTCGTTCAGGCCCATCCCGCGCTGTACGACCAGGCGCGCGCCGGACGGCTCCACGATCTCGGCCAGCGCGCGGGACGGGGAGATGACGACGACGTCGTCGCACACCTCGCGGGTCACTTTCAGGACGCGCTGCAGGAGCTGGCTGGCGAGCATGATCCGCTCTTCGGGCGAGAGGCTTGGTGCGAGGCGCGTCTTGGCCGCCTCGAGCCCCCGGTGCGGGACGATGATCCGCGTCGCTGTCACCCGTTGAGCATATCGCGATCGGCTGCCTGGAGGTCAACCAGCGCCCGGGCGAGCGTTGCACGATCGGCATCGGTGATCATGATGGTCGGGAGCACCTCGGCGACCATGCCGAGCGCCTCGACATCCGGCACGAGCGGCGCATCGGCCTCGTCGAGCACGAACCGGTCGACCAGGCCGGCATAGAGGCGGGCGACACCGAGGGCGCTCGGGTCGTGGCCCATCGAAAGCAGCATGCGCGCCGCCGGACCCTTCGTGGCTCGACCGGCGATGATCGGGCTGACGGCGATCTTCGGCGCGCTCACCGCGCGCAGCGCATCGCGAACACCGGCCAACTCCATCGTGGGACCGATGCTCACGAACGGATTGGATGGACCGATGACGACCAGTTCCGCGCCGTCGACCGCCTCCATGACCTCGTTCGTAGGGCGCGCGTCGCCGTCGAATCGCACCGCACGAACCTCCGGCTCCTGTCTGCGCCTGACGAAATAGTCCTGGAAGTCGAGCGGGCCTTCATCGGTCTCCAGGGCGGTCCGATGGCGGTCGTCGGTGGCCGGCAGAACTCGGACGCGGATCCCGAGCGCCGATGCCATGGCGGCGGTCGTAGCGGTCAGCCGTTCGCCATCTCGCAGGCGTCGCGTGCGCTCGACGTTCGTGGCCAGGTCCGCGTCGCCGATGGTGAACCAGCTCGGCCCTCCGTAGCGGACGAGCAGCTGATGGGCGGTGTGGGTGTCGCCGCGCACGCCCCAGCCACGCTCCGAGTCGATCATCCCCGACAGCGTGTAGAGCAGCGCGTCGATGTCAGGGCTGACGTGGAGCCCGTGAACCTCCATGTCATCGCCGACATTGACGATGACCGTCAGGTCGACATCGGCGAGCATCGCGAACCCGTGGGCGAGCTTCGCCCCGCCGGTGCCACCGGCGAGAAGCGTGACCTTCATCGGCGCGGTGCCGTGAGCGACGCGACTGGCGAATTGTGCACTGTGCGATCCTTTAGGCAGGCGCGATGGGCTTCGGGGGCTCGATCACGCTCGCATCGAACCTCAGGCGGACCATTCGACTGCTGATGATCCCGCATCGGCACGTTCTTCAAGTCGCATGCATTCGTCTCGCAGCGCGTGCCATCACCGGACCAGGTTGCGAGCCGAGCGCAGTCAGGAGCCGGCGAGGGCGGGCTTGACCTCGGTCATGAGGCGCTCCATCGACTCGGCGTCGTAGGGCGGCGGGAACCCGACGATGAGGTGGCGGAAGCCGATGCCGAGGAAGGGACGCAGCTTCTCGGCCACCTGCTCGGGCGTGCCGACGAGCTGGTTCTTCCACAGCTCCGCACCGCCGTTATGCGCGAACATGGCCTCGAACACGCGCTGCGCCTCGGCCGGATCGTCGCGGATGATGCAGGTGCCGGCGCCGACGGTGCGCTCGATCTCGGACTCGTCACGCCCGACCTCCTCGCAGTGCCGGCGCAGAATTCCGTCCTTGCGCCTGACGGTCTCGAAGCCGCCGCCGAGGTTGCAGGCATCGGCGTAGCGGGCGACGATCCGGAGGGTCTTCTTCTCGCCTCCGCCACCGATCAGGATCGGCAGGTGGTCCTGCACGGGCGGCGGGTCGTTGCGCACCGCGCGGCTGTTGTAGAAGCGGTCACCGGACGGCTCCTCGCCGTGGAGCATGCCGCGCATGATGCCGACCGCCTCCTCGAGCCAGCGCAGCCGCTCGCCCGGCGAGCCACCGAACTCGAGGCCGTAGGCACGGTGCTCCGTCTCGAACCAGGCGCCGCCGATCCCGAGCACGGCTCGGCCGCCGCTGATGTGGTCCAGGGTGGTCGCCATCTTGGCGAGGAGCGCCGGGTTGCGGAACGTATTGGCACCGACCATGAGGCCGATGGTGGCGCGCTCCGTTCGCTCGGCCCAGGCAGCGAGGGTCAGCCAGCCCTCGAAGATCGGTCCCTCGTGCGAACCGACGATCGGATACAGGTGGTCCCACGTCCAGATCGAATCGAAGCCGAGGCGGTCGGCACGGATGCCCGCTTCCCGCAGCGATGCCCAATCGGAGTACTGGTTCCAGGAGTTCGCGCCGAATTTGATCGGTTCATTGCTCATGGGCCGATGGTAGGCAATTACCCTGCCGGACCCTCCGCCGGGGCGATGCGCACGGTCTGGATGTTGGTGAACTCCCAGATTCCGTGACGCCCCAGCTCACGGCCGTAGCCGCTGCGCTTCACGCCACCCATGGGCATTCGTGGGTCGGACGCCACCAGTCCGTTGACGAAGACCGATCCTGCCTGGATTCGACGAGCAATGTCCTTTGCTCCATCCAGGTCGCGGGTCCAGACGGCCGCGCCCAGCCCGTATTCGGTGTCATTGGCGAGCTGAACGGCGTGGTCGGCATCCCGGGCGCGGATCAGCGCGGCGACCGGCCCGAAGGTCTCCTCGTGGAAGGCGGGCATCGTGGCAGTGACGCCGTCGAGGATGGTCGGGGCGTAGAAGTAGCCGCGGCCGGGGACGGGCTCACCGCCGACGATGGCCTCGGCCCCCATGCCTCGTGAGTCGGAGACCTGGCGCTCGAGGGTCTCTCGCAGGTCGGCGCGGGCCAGAGGACCGACATTGGTGTCGCGCGAGGAGGGATCGCCGACGCGCAGGGCGCGGACCGCGTCGGCGAAGAGTGCGCCGAACTCGTCCGCGACCGGCTCCTCCACGATGAAGCGCTTGGCGGCGATGCAGCTCTGGCCGTTGTTCTGGTTGCGGGCCCGCGCAGCGGTGCGGGCGGCGTACTCGAGGTCCGCATCGGCGAGCACGATGAATGGGTCGGACCCCCCGAGCTCGAGCACCTGCTTCTTGAGGCGCCCCGCCGCAAGGGATGCGATCCGTGCGCCCACCTCGGACGAGCCGGTCAGCGTCACCGCCGCGATGCGATCGTCGTCGATCAGGCGTTCGGTGTCGGCGCCGGCGACGATCACCGTACGCAACAGGCTCTCCGGGAAGGCGGCGTCGCGGAGCACCTCTTCGCAGGCCAGGGCGGACTGCGGCACGTTCGAGGCGTGCTTGAGCACGATCCCGTTCCCTGCCATGAGCGTCGGCGCACCGGCCCGGAAGACCTGCCAGAACGGGAAGTTCCACGGCATGATGGCCAGCACGATCCCGAGCGGCTCATACGCGACGTAGCTGGAGAGCGACTCGGTGGCGACCTGGTGGTCAGCCAGGTACTCAGCCGCGTGTTCGGCGTAGTGGTCGCAGGCCAGCGCGCACTTGTTGACCTCCGCCTCGGCCTCGACGATCGGCTTGCCCATCTCCGATGTGATGAGGGCGCCGTACCGTTCGGACCGTTCGCGGAGAAGCTCCGCAACGCGACGCAGCGGCACCGCGCGCTCCTCGACGCTCATCGTTTTCCACGTGCGCTGAGCGGTCGCCACCCTCCCGACTGCGTCGTCGACCTGCCCGTCAGACCATGGCTCGAACTCGGCGAGGGTTTCTTCGGTGGCCGGGTTGACGGAGCTGATCACAGCAGCGCCGAAATACCGTTCATTCGCGGCGCGAATCGCTGTTGGCGCGGTTTCCGGCCGAAATATCGGTCTGTGGCAGGCACGAGCGCTGCCCCGGGGCGACTATCACGCGCATCGGCGATCGACATGTCGGTCATTCCGGCGCGGAGTGAGGCTTGGCGCGCGATCTGGCCGAAATATCGGTGTAACCACGGGCGCGAAGCGTCAGTCATGCCGGATCACCTTCTCGACCCGCATCCGGAAGGTCATGCGCTGCTGGCCGGCGAATTCCTTGTCGCTGCTCCCGTATCGGCGCGCCAGGGCCAGGATGTCGGCCATGGAGCGCTCGCGATCGTCGTCCAGCTCGGCTCGCCCCTGGAGGGCGACCCAGGTCAGCTCCTCCTCGAACGCCAGGCTGATCCGCGGGTCGCGGCGCAGGAAGCGTTCCTTGGCACGACCGACCTTCGTGTTCATGAGGATGGTGTCGGGTCGATCCGGATCCAGGTCGAACCACATCACCGACTGGTTCGGCGCGCCATCACCGGTCAGCACCGCAAGGACCGGGAA
>JBHENV010000265.1:0-3886 GCA_046261895.1 Candidatus Limnocylindria bacterium | reverse complement strand
GATCATCTCGACCATCGAGCGACGTGGCTACGTGTGGCGGCAGGGAAAGGCGCTGGTCCCGACCTTCACGGCATTCGCCGTGACCCAGCTCCTCAAGGAGCACTTCGGCGCACTGGTCGAGCTCGGGTTCACCGGGCAGATTGAGGAGAACCTCGACGAGATCGCCAAGGGGGAGCGGGAACGGGATCAGTTCCTGGCCAACTTCTATAACGGCGACGGCGGCCGAGCGTGGCCCGGGCTTCGCCCGCTCGTGGAGAACGAGTCGCACATCGAGTACCCGTTGATCCCGCTCGGCCACCATCCCGCGACCGGCGCGCCGGTCGTGGTGCGCATCGGGAAGTTCGGCCCGTACGTGCAGATCGGCCAGGGGGACGACGCGATCAGCGCGTCCGTGCCAGATGCGACGCCGCCGGCCGACTTCACGCTGGAGAGCGCGATCGAGCTCGCTGAGGCGCGCGCGAAGGGACCCGAGAGCCTCGGCGATGATCCGGCGTCCAAGTTCCCCGTCTACGTGATGACCGGCAGGTACGGCCCATATGTGCAGCTCGGCGAGACCCCCGAGAAGGGGAGCTCGGAGAAGCCGCGTCGGGCATCGCTCACGCGTGATGACAGCGAAGGCTCGATCACGCTCGACCGCGCCCTTCAGCTGCTCTCGCTGCCGCGAATCGTCGGCCGCGATCCCGAGACCGGCGAAGAGGTCAGCGCGAACTTCGGGCGGTTTGGACCATACGTGAAGCGGGGAGACGAGTTTCGCTCGCTGTCGTCCGACGCCACCGTCTTCGAGGTGACGATCGACGATGCCGTGGAGCTCTTGAAGCAGGAGAAACGGCCGAGACGCACCGCGACGAAGAAGGTGCTCCGCGACCTGGGCCCGCATCCCGCATCGGGCGCGATGGTCCAGCTCATCGAGGGTCGGTACGGCCCGTATGTGAGCGACGGGACCACGAATGCCTCGCTGCCGAAGGAGATGAGCGCCGATGAGATCGCGCTCGAAGCCGCTGTGGAGCTGCTCGGTGCGCTCGAGGGGGCCGGGAAGGGCGGACAGGGACGCAGAACCGTGACCAAGCGGTCCGGAGGAGCACGAAAGGCCGCGACACGCCGGCCCACCGCCCGAAAACGCAAGGCATGATGTCGGCGTTTCCCGCCGCTGGAATCGATGGTGACTGACGTGACCGCGCCAGGGGGGCTGCGGACCGATTCGGCGCGGGCGTTGACCGACTTTCTGGCGAGCCTCGAGGGCCGAAACGCGTCGCCGGGCACGGTCATCGAGTACCGCCGCAACGCCGGTGAGTTCCTCGACTTCCTGGCCGAGCGGGGAGTGGACTGGCGCCGACCGGATCGCGGGACCGTCCGCGCCTACCTCGCCACGCTTGCCGACCGCGAGCTGGCGGCGACATCCGTCGCCGGTCGCCTCGCCGCCGTCCGGTCGCTCTACCGCCACGCGCTCCGACACGGACGCATCGATACCGATCCGCTGGCCGGCGTCCGCGCCCCCCGCCGACCGTCGCGCCTCCCCCGCGTGCTCTCGATCGACGAGGCGGAGAAGCTCGTCACGGCCCCGCGCCGCCTGCCGAGCCGGGACGAGGCATTGGCGCGGCGCGACGGAGCCATGCTCGAGCTGCTCTACGCCACCGGGATGCGGATCAGCGAGCTCGCCGGGTTGGCGATGGGGCGGGTCGACCTCAGGCGCCGGCGCCTGCGGGTGATCGGCAAGGGCACCAAGGAGCGCGAGCTTCTCTTCGGCGCTCCGGCCGCGGATGCGCTGCGTGGCTACCTGGACCATGGCCGCCCTGTCCTGGCCGCTCGCGGCGGTGGAGGGACGGCGGTCTTCCTGAACGCCAACGGGGCATCGCTGAGCGCGCGGGGCGCCCGGATGGTGCTCGCCCGGTGGGTCGAGGCGATCGGCGCGCCCGATCGGACAAGCCCGCACACGCTGCGGCACTCGTTCGCCACGCACCTGCTGGAGCGCGGGGCCGACCTGCGTGTCGTGCAGGAGCTGCTCGGGCACGCCAACCTGCAGACCACGCAGATCTACACCCACCTCTCCGATGCGACGCTCCGCACCGTCTATCGAGACGCACATCCTCGTGCCGGGCGGCGTGGGCGGTCCGATCGGTGACGGGACGCCCGCGGGGCTCAACTTCAGGCGCATCGGCGGAGGAGAGCGGATTCTCGACCGGACGCATCCTCCTCAACGCCAGCCTCATCCTCACCGTGGCGGCCCTGGCCAGCCGGCTGCTCGGTTGGATCCGCCTCCTCGTCATCGGCTCGCAGTTCGGTGCCAGTCGCGAGCTTGACGCCTACTTCGCCGCCTTCCGCATTCCGGACGCCATCTTCCAGCTCGTCGTGGCGGGGGCATTGAGCGCGGCGCTGATCCCCGTCTTCTCCAGCTACCGGGCGCGCGGCCACGAGGAGGAGGCCTGGAAGCTGGCCAGCAGCGTCATCAACCTGGTCCTCATTGCGCTCGCGGCCTTCAGTTTGGTGATGGCCATCTTTGCGCCGATCTTCGTCCCGATCGTGGCTCCCGGCTTCGATGCGCCGACCACCGAGCTGACCATCCGCATGACGCGCGTCATGCTCATCAGCCCCGTCCTCATCGGGATGGGTGCCGTCGTCACCGGGGTGCTGAACAGCTACCAGCAGTTCACGGTGCCGGCCATCGCCCCGCTGCTCTACAACGTGGCGATCATCCTGGCGGCCACCTTCCTGGCACCGATCATGGGTGTCGAGGGCCTGGCCGTCGGAGTGGCGGTCGGATCCCTGGCCCACCTGGCAGTGCAGCTGCCGAACCTCGCGCGGGTCGGGCAGCGCTACGACCTCACCATCGGCCTCAGCCATCCGGGCGTGCGCAGGGTGGCATGGCTGATGGGCCCGCGCACGCTCGGCCTGGCCGCCGGCCAGATCAACTTCCTGGTCAGCACCGTGCTCGCCTCGGGCCTGCCCGAGGGCAGCCTGACCGCGTACAACTACGCCTTCCAGCTCAGCCAGATCCCGGTCGGAGTCATCGGGGTCAGCATCGCGGTGGCGCTTTTCCCGACCCTCAGCCAGGATGCCGCGCTCGGGCGCATCGGCCAGATGAGGCGACAGGTATCGAATGCCGTGCGCGTGCTCGTGTTCGTGGCGGCACCGCTGACCGCGATCATGATCGTGCTGCGCGAGCCGCTGACATCGGTCTTCTACCAGTACGGCCTGTTCAGCCAGTCCGCCACCGACCGAACCGCCAGCACGCTGCTCTTCTTCGCGCTGGGCCTGGGCGGGCACATCGTGGTCCACGTGCTGACGCGAGCCTACTACGCCATGCAGGACACCAGGACGCCGGTGGCCTGGGCCGTCGTGGCGGTCACCATCAACGTGCCGCTCATGGCAATGCTGGTGGGGCCGATGGGGGTCGAGGGGCTGGCGCTGGCGCTCTCGGTCGCGTCGGTGATCGAGGTGGTCGGGCTGCTGTGGTTCCTGCGCCGTCGGATCGAGTCGGTCGAGGGTACGGCGATCGTTCGCACCGTGGTGCGCTCCGGCATTGCCGCCGTGGCGGCCGCTCTCCTCATGCTTGGTTGCCTGACGCTCGTCGAGGGCTCATTGGGTGGCATGCTCGACAATGCCGTGGGACGACTGATCGCGCTTCTGCTCCTCTCCGCCGCCGGTGGCGCGATCTTCCTGCTGGTCGCAGCGGCCCTCCGCTCGCCGGAGCTCGAGCAGCTGAGAGGCATCCTTCGGCGTCGTCGGCGGGGGCGAACCGCGTGATGCAGTTCCGACCAGCCACCCACGCCGATGCCGACGCCTGGCAGGCGTTCCTGGCCGCCACCCCGTCGGGCGACTTCCTCCACGACTGGGCCTGGGCCGAGGTCGCCGCATTCGACGGGCAGCCACAGCACCGATACGTCCTCGA
>JBHENV010000264.1:0-5460 GCA_046261895.1 Candidatus Limnocylindria bacterium | reverse complement strand
TGCTCGATGTCGAGAGCTGCGACGGCGCCACCCTGTCCAACTCGAGCTTCGATGCGGCCACCGGGGCCGGCAGCTTCGACTGCAGCTTCCCGGATGGTCCGGCCACCCACGACGTGACGGTCACGGTCAGCGATGACGATGGGGGATCCGACTCGGACACCCGTGCCGTCACGGTCGCCAACGTCGGACCCACCGTGACCCTGACCGGTGCGGCCAGCGTCAACGAGGGCAGCACCCACACCTACAGCTTCACCACCTCTGACCCGGGCGCCGACGCCTACGTCCTCGGAGCCACCGAGTGCGGCACCGGCGGCACCCAGGTCGGTCCCGACACCTTCAACCCGGCCACCGGCAGCGGCAGCTTCGACTGCAGCTTCGTCGACGGCCCTGCCAGCCCGACTATCAGCGTCACGGTCAGCGACTCCGACGGCGCGTCGGACTCCGTCACCCGTGCCGTCACCGTCGCCAACGTGGCTCCGGTCATCTCGTCGGCAACCGTTGTCGTCAACCCCATCGGCAACCAGGTCACGTCGACGTTCACCTACAGCGATGCCGGCGTCCTGGACGGCCAGACAGCCACCTTCCAGTACTACCTCAACGGCGTTCTGGTGCGCACATCGACCACCACGCCTGCCAACTCCCTGGCGTCCAGCGGAACCGTTGCGGACGTTCAGACCTTCGGCCCCGGCTGCTACACGATCGAGGTTCGGATGTGGATCACCGACAAGGACGGTGCCTCATCCGCGACTGAGACCCGTAACGGAGGCAGCACAAGCACGTACGACTTCGCGCAGGCCTCCTTCGAGGCGCCGATCAAGGACAACGAGCGGAACATCGCCAAGTACGGCAACGTGGTGCCGATCAAGGTCAACCTCGCGAGCATGTGCTCACCGGGCACGACCCTCACCACTCCCGTGCTGCACATCACGATTGCCCTCGGCAACGCGACCGATGCGCAGCCGGATGCCACGCCGATCATCATTGCCGAGAGCGTGAGCAACGCCGATACGGGCACGCAGATGCGCGTCAATGGCGGTGGGTACATCTACAACTTCAGCACCAAGCAGCTGAAGGCCAACCAGGACTACACCATCCGCATCCGTGTCGGTAGCACCGTTGGACCGATTATCGCTCGGGCCCTGTTCCAGCCCAAGAAGTAAGCGTCTCCCTCCAGAAATTCCGCAGGGCGGGCCGTATGGCCCGCCTTTCGGCTTCCCTGCGATAACATCGGCTTCATGGCCATCAGCACCCGCGGACTCGTCTTCGCTGGCGCTGGACGCCCGCTGGAGATCGAGAGCTTGCGTCTGGACGAGCCCCAGAGCGGCGAGGTGCTCATCCGGATGGTCGCTTCAGGGGTGTGCCACTCCGACCTTCACGTCATGGACGGCGACTGGGAGCGGCCGGCCAACGTGGTCCTCGGACACGAGGGTGCTGCCATCGTCGAGGCGCTTGGGCCGGATGTACCGAGCGACGCGGTCCGCGAGGGTGACCTCGTCGTCCTGGCCTGGACGGCTCCGTGTCGCAACTGCATCGCCTGCGCTCGAGCCGAACCGTGGCTCTGCGGTCATCCCCGCGGGAGCGGACATCGGCTCCGCGAAGACGACGTTCGGCTGCGCCGCACGGACGGTGCATCGATCGGCGTCTACTCGGGGATTGGCACCTTCGGTGAACGCCAGGTGGTCGCTTACGAGGCCGCGATTCCCATCGACCCCGCCACGCCGCCGGAGCTTGCCGCGCTCATCGGCTGCGCGGTGACGACCGGCTTTGGCGCGGTCGTAATCACGGCCCGGGTTCGGGCAGGGGAGAGCGTCGTCATCATCGGCGCAGGAGGCGTTGGCCTGTCGGCCGTCATGGGTGCGCGGTTCGCCGATGCCGATCCCATCGTGGTCATGGACACGAACCCCGAGAAGCTCGAGCTGGCGCGGCGGGCCGGGGCGACCCACGTGTTCCAACCGCCGGAGGCGGACGGCGTGGGCATCCTGACCGATGGGGGACCCGATCACGTCCTCGAGGCGATCGGCCTGACCGAAACGGTTGAGCAGGCGATCGAGCTCGTGCGGCCGGGCGGCATCGTGACGCTGGTCGGCATGACGCCGCAGGGACAGCGAGCCGGCATCGACGTCTATCGGTTCGTCGAGGACGGCAAGCAGCTGCGTGGTTCCAACTACGGCTCAGCCAATCCGGCGGTCGACTTCCCGCGCATCGCGGCGCTCTACCTCGATGGTCGCCTGCCGCTCGATCTCCTCGTCACGGAGCGCATCGGCCTGGAATCCGTCGAGAGCGCATTGGAGGCCATGCGGCGCGGCGATGGCGCGCGACGAGTGGTCGTGTACTGATGGCCGCAACCGACCGCGGTATTGCCGCAGGTGCGCAGGCGCACGATGCTGCCGTAATTCTCATTCGCCGCCCTAGGCTACTTCTCGCCGATCGCAGGCAGGAATCGGTCATCGGCGTTGGTCGCGCCTGGGACATCGACTCACCGGATCGGCGAAGGGCGCATGGCTGCCCCGCCTTGGCACGGTTGGTGCTTCGCAGCCGCGCATGAGTGACAGCCGACAGAGCCCGATCCCACAGGATCGGGTCAACCAGAACACCGATCAAGCGCAGCGCGCAACCGACGGCCACCGAGAGGCGGCTGAGCAGGAGCGCTACCTGAAGGACCAGGGCGTCGACGACCGCCCCGGCACGAAACCGAAGGAGCAGCCCGGGATCCCGGACGAGCCCGTCAGCCCGGCCGAGGGCGGAGACTGAGCTTTCCTGCGCCTGGGGCGGCCCGAATCACCCGCGCTTGCCCGCAGGACGGGGCTAATGAGCAACGAGCGCGCCAGAAGGCCTGTCTCCGTGCCGATCTGATCCGTGGCACGGGAATACGGCAACAGAGCTCACCCTCCCTGGTCATTAGCCCCGTACAGCGGGTCAACGGTGAGCCAGCGCGGCCCGCACCCTTACTTCCGGCGGACGTTGCGCAGCAGGATGTCGATCGCATCCCGGTAGCGCGCGCCAGACTGGTGGCGACGCAGCCAGTCGAGGTAGTCGGGATCCCGCTTGGCGACCTCGCCCAGCGTCCAGCCCTGATAGCGCCCGAAGTCAAGGCGCAGGCCCGCGCCATCGGCTCCCAATGGTCCCCGCGCAGCACCGTGGGTGGCGTCGTCGCCGGGTACCGGTGGCGGAGCGCGACGCCGGTCCGATTCCCAGCCCTGCCGCTTGACGGGGTCGCGGACGAGGGCGTACGCCCAGTTCAGATCGGTCATGCGGCGCTCCGTCGCCTCGTCCACGGGCGCCGAGGCATCAGGGTGGACCTTGCGTGCCAGCACCCGGTAGGCCGCCCGAACGACGTCCGGATCGGCGTCCGGCTGAACCTGGAGGATCCGATACGGATCGCGGCGCTCGACCACGGCCGTCAGGCCAGCGCCCGCTCGACGACCTGGCGCAGCACCGGCAGCGGCAGCGCGCCCTCGCCGAGGACCGCGTCGTGGAATCGCCGGATGTCGAACCGTGAGCCCTGGCGTTCGCGCGCCTCGCTGCGCAGCCGAAGCAGCTCGAGCTGCCCGAGCTTGTAGGCGAGCGCCTGGCCGGGGTTGGCGATGTATCGGTCCACCTCGTTGGCGATGTTGTTCTCGCCCAGCGCCGTGTGAGCTGCCATGAAGTCGATCGCCCGCCGGCGGGTCCAGCCCAGCGCGTGGATCCCGGTGTCGACGACCAGCCGCGAGGCACGCCAGGCGTCGAAGGAGAGCACGCCGAAGCGGTCCGTGTCGCCGCTGAGCAGGCCCATCTCCTCCGAGAGCCGCTCGGTGTACAGGCCCCAGCCCTCGATGTAGGCCGTGCTGCCGTTGAATCGGCGGAAGGCCGGCAGATGGGTCAGCTCCTGCATGATGGCGAGCTGGAGGTGGTGCCCGGGCACCGACTCGTGGAAGGCCAGCGTCTCGGCTTCGTAGCGGGGCCGGGTCTCGGGCGCGTAGGTGTTGATGTAGTACCGGCCGGGTCGGGAGCCATCGCCGGCCGGCTCCCGGTAGTAGGCGATGGTCGAATGCTTCTCCTCGTGCGCGGCCATCACCACGACCTCGCACGGGGCTTTCGGAAGCCGCCCGAACCATTCGCCGATGGCGGCGTGGGCGCGGTCGAGGGATGCCTGTGCCACCGCCGCCACCTCTTCGCGCGTCGTGAAGTGCAGCGCCGGGTCCTGGCGCAATGCGCTCAGCGTGGACTCCAGGCCATCGGTGTCGAGGAGCCGGCCGCCCAGCTCGGTGAACTCGCCGTCGAGCTGTCGAATCTCCTCGAGGCCGATGGCGTGGACCTCCTCCGGAACGATGTCCAGCGACGTGTGCGCCCGCGCCAGCAGCGCGTAGGCATCGGCTCCGCCCGGGATGTGCGAGAGCCCGGGGCGGTCGTCCGGCCGTGCGTGCGGCGCCAGCTCGTCCACGATCAGGGACCGATACCGCTCGAATGCCGGTCGAACCTCGTCACCGATGATCCCAAGCAGCTCGTCACGGATCTCGGGCGCGCCGGACGCGGGCTGCAGGAGCGGCCAGTCCTCGTCGCGGCGCGCGAGCAGCTCGTCGAGTTGTTCGCTGACCTTGGTGCACAGCATCGAGACGCCGATGCGCCCCTCGGCCGCGCCAAGTCGCAGGTTCTCGATTGCCTGATCGAGGTAGGTGGGAATCGCGCGCCACCGAGCGAGGAGCGCATCTGCCTCGGCGGGGGAGCGGACCGGCTGGTACGACGGGATGTTGAGCAGCTGGGTCTGTGGCCCGTCCATCGGATCGACCGAGAACGCCCGCAGGTCTGCGTCCAGGAAGGATCGATCGGCGATCAGCGCCTCGTTCAGCGCCGCGCGCGTGATCGGGTCGCCGTCCTCCCCGTCGCCCAGCTCCTTCAGCCGACGGCTGAATGCCTCGAGCTGTGCGCGCCAGGCTGACTTGCCCTCGGGGGAGTCGTCATCCAGCCGATCATCGTGGCGCCGGTCGCCGAGCGCCGTCGCATGAACCGGGTGGCGTGCCAGCCGGGCCTCCCAGTACTCCTCGGCGAGTCGGTCGAGCGCGGTCGGTTCGGCGGGCGTCGTCACACGGCCATCGTACCGGTGCGCCCGGTGGCGTTACCGCGGCATCTGCGTGGTGTGCGGGGCGGGTCCCTGGGCATCGTCCTTGTCGGTCGCCGGGGCCTCGCCCTCGGGATTGGCGGCGTCGCCGGCCTCGCCGAGCTGCGCGTCGTCGTCAGTGATCGGGTTGGGCATCTCCTGGTCCTCGAGCTGCTCGACGCTGTCCTGCGTGCGATCGGAATCCATCGGTTCACCTCCTGCCGGCGCGTGCTGCAAGCGGCGGGCCGGGCTCTAACCCCTGTTCACCCGTGGTACGGGGCTTACGGGCATCGAGCGCCGTAGAAGCTGGGTTTCCTTTCTCAATCTGCCCCGCCCTGCGAGCGGGATTGACACACGGAGCTGGCTCTTCTTCGTCGTTAGCCCCG
>JBHENV010000263.1:0-3779 GCA_046261895.1 Candidatus Limnocylindria bacterium | reverse complement strand
CCGCTGGCGGCGGCGATCGGCGGCGCGGCAGTGCTGCTCCTGATTGGATGGGCCTTCTTCGGCGACGTGCACCGCGCGGGTATTGCGGCGAGCGTACTTGTCGCGGCCTTCTTCTCTTTCGGCCACGCCTGGAACATTGCCGGCGAGTTTCTCGGTCAGCAGTCGATCCTGCTCGCTGTGTGGGGCCTTCTCATTGCTGCCGGCCTTCTCGCCGCGTGGCGGGTGCGCTCGCGCGCCCGTACCATGACGGCCTACCTGAATCTGCTGGTAGCCATCCCCCTGGCCTTCACCCTCGTCGACCTCGGCGAGTTCATGGTGACGCGGGGTTTGCCCGGCGTGGTGCTTGAATCGGTTGATGGGCTGCTCGATGGCGAAGATGGGCAACGGCCGGACATCTACTACCTGGTGTTCGACCGGTACGCCGGATCGCCAGCGCTGGATCGTCACTTTGGATTCGACAACGAGCCTTTTCTCCAGGAGCTCGAAGCCCGGGGCTTCTACGTGGCCCGGGACAGCGTGGCCAACTATCCCAAGACTGCGCTTTCATTGACCAGCACCCTGGACATGGAGTACCTCGACGGCGATGCGCTGAACGCCGAGGCAGTCGCGCCGGCTGATCAGGGCCCAATCAATCGTCGGCTCGGAAACCGGCTCCTGGTGCCTTTCAGCCTGAAGGAGGTCGGGTACGAGTTCGTCCTCATCCCGAGCTGGTGGCCGCCCGCCGCCACCAACGTGGATGCCGACTTCACGCTTGCCTACGATGGGACCCCTGAGTTCTCACTGGCGCTGCTCGAAACGACCATGGTTGGTGCTATGACTGGGCCACCAGGCGAGGTGGATCCGTTATCGGCATCCGAGCTTCCGAAGTACACCCTTCATCAGCTTGACCGGCTGCGCGAGGCACATCAGCTGGCGGGCCCTCAGTTCATTTTCGCTCACTTCATCATCCCGCACCCTCCCTACCTCTTCGACCGAGATGGGAGCAGTGTTACGCCGGCGGAGGCGGCGACGCGCAGCGATGAGGACGAGTATCTCCGACAGCTGGAGTTCACGAACGCCCAGATCTTGATGTTGGTTGACGAGATCCAGGCGGGGGCATCGTCGAATGGGGCCGCGATCATCATCCAGGCGGACGAGGGACCATTCCCGGAGCGCTACGCCGCGAATGGTGACACGTTCCGGTGGGAGGAGGCCAGCGCCGCAGAGCTGGAGATAAAGTACCGAATCCTGAACGCCTTCTACCTCCCCGGGGTGGATGCCGAGGCGGTCGGACTATCCCCGTCGATCACCCCCGTGAATAGCTTCCGCGTGGCCTTCAACGCGCTGTTCGACGCTGACCTGCCGCTGCTTCCAGATCACGTCTACGCCCATACCGACTATCAGCACTTCTACGACTTCATCGAGGTAACGGACCGGATCCCAAGCTGGCCGATGCCGCAGCCATGAGCTACGAGGTTCTGCCGCGCGCCTCGAGGACGACGACCTGGGTCTCGTCGGGCAGTGAGTTGACGGTGACCTGCGCCTTCGGCTGGCGGATCGGCTCGGCGGCCATCTCGTGCAGGAACTTCTCCGCGCCCTGGAGGTCTCCGGATGCGCCGTCGACCGCGAAGTGCATCGGGATGACGATCTTCGGGCCAACCTGCGCAACGACCTCTGCTGCCTCGGTCGCCGTCAGCGTCGTCTCACCGCCGACCGGCACCAGCAGAACGTCCACCGGGCCGAGCTCGGTGAGCTGCTCGTCCGTCAACAGGTGGCCGAGGTCGCCGAGATGGCAGATGTGGACCCCGTCGACCTCCACCGCGAAGACCATGTTCTCGCCGTGAGCGCTCCCCGACTCGCCGTCGTGAAAGGTGCGGATGCCGGTGACGAGCAGATCGCTGAATTCGTATTCCCCCGGTCGCATGACGGTCAGCCCGGCGGTGATCGAGCGCGTGTAGTTGTGGTCGCGGTGAGCGTGACTGATCGTCAGCAGCTCGACGTCGTGCTTGCCGGCCACGAAGCCGGTCGACGGCGGACATGGGTCGGTAATGACCGTGGCGTCCCTGCCCTTGAGTCGGAAGCACGCACGTCCGTACCAGGTAATCTCCATCGCTGTCCGCATGGTAGCGGCTCGGGGGATAGCACGAGCCCCGGTGCCCGCCCAATGACACCGGGGCTCGAAGGAGGGAGGGTGGAGGTAGACACCCAGCGGGGTCTCCATCTCGCATTGTGCACGCTACGGACCCGACCTAAACGGCGGGCTTGGCGCGACTTAAGAAACCTGAACCTTCGGCGGGTCGCGGGGAGCCACTGCGTAGAATGACCCGATGTCAGCTGCCCACCGCCTCGTCGCCATCCTGGTCGCCGTGCTCATCGTCGCGGCGGTCGCCGTCCTGGGGATGCGCGCCGGCGGCGCTGAGATCGGCCTCGGCCCGGATGGCACCCCGGCGTCCGTGCCGTCGGCCACCCCGGGGATCGCGCCGAGCGTTGAGCCATCCGTCGAGGCCTCTGCCGCGCCGGACGCATCGGTGCCCAACGAGTCCGAGGCGCAGGCGATCCTGGGTGAAATCGAGGATCAGGTGATCGCCATTCGCGGCCTCGACGCGGCCGACATCGGACCGGCGGAGATCATCACTCGCGAAGAGCTCGGGGACGAGCTCCTCCAGCTGTTCGACGAGCAGTATCCGCCCGAGGAGCGTGAGCAGGACAACATCGCGTTGCGGGCGCTCGGTCTGCTGGAGCCCGACCAGGACGTCGCCGAGCTCCAGCTCGACCTGCTGGGTGACCAGGTCCTCGGCTTCTATAACAAGGAGGAAAAGCGGATGGTCGTCGTCTCCGACGCCGGGCTGGACGTCGAGGCGCGGATCACCTACGCCCACGAATACACGCACGCCCTGCAGGACGCCGCCTTCGGGATCGCCTCACTCGAGATCGATGAGGACGGTGAGGATGACCGAGGCCTCGCGCGCACGGCGCTCATCGAAGGCGACGCCACCGTCACCATGCTGTCCTGGATGCTTCAGCACCTGGACCAGGGCGAGATCCTCGAGTACTTCGAGAGCGCCGAGATCCCGGACACGAGCGGCATTCCGTCCTGGATGGTCGCCCAGCTGGCCTTTCCATACGACGCGGGGCTGAATTGGGCAACCGCCCTCGCCGGGGGGGACCCGACGAATCCGGACTTCACCGATCTCGATGCCGCCTACGCGGAGCCACCCGATTCGACCGAGCAGATCATCGAGCTCGAGGCATGGGAGTCGCGGGAGACCCCCGAGCCGATCGAGGTGCCGAACCTTGCCGCTTCATTGGGCGAAGGATGGGAGGAGGTCGACGCCACGCCGATCGGGCAGGCGACGATCAGCATCATGCTCGAGTACCTCGGCGTGCCGCTGCCCGAGGCGGAGGAGGCGGCGGCCGGCTGGGGCGGCGATCGGGCCGCGATCGCCACGGGGCCAGACGACGCATTCGCCGTTGCGTGGCGCCTTGCCTGGGACTCTGCCGAGGACGCCGGGCAGTTCCTGGAGGCGTACGAGACGGTGGTGGACGGTCTCGACTTTCCCGCATCGGTCACCGAGCTGTCCAACGGGGAGATCCTGGTGGCGCACGCATCGACCGATGAGCTGCTCGCGCGGACGGTGACCGCGGCCGACTGACGGTTCTGTGGCCTCGACTCGATCTGTCGAGGCTTGGAGCGCGGCGCCGCTCACATGGAGTCCGGGGCTGAGATGCCGAGCAGGTCGAGGCCATTGGCCAGGACCGATCGGGTCGCGTCGACGAGTGCCAGGCGCGCGGCCGAGAGC
>JBHENV010000262.1:0-4198 GCA_046261895.1 Candidatus Limnocylindria bacterium | reverse complement strand
AGGATGATGAACGCGTCCCTTGTCAGTGCCAGCCGTGGAGGGCGCGTCAACGTCCGTCGGATCACGTAGTAGACGACCGATGCAAGGACCAGCGCCACGAAGACGTTGGCGAAGAAGACGATGACGCTCCAGAAGAATCCGCCCAGCGGCCAGGCCACGACCGTTTCCACCAGGCCGTTCGTCAGGTAGTTGCCGGTGGTCGCCAGCAGCACGAGGAAGCCCCAGAACACGAAGGCGTGGGTCAGCCCGGGACCGATGTCCTGGAGGAGCCGCTTCTGGCCGAACACGAAGATGCCCAGCGCCCTGATCCGTTCGGGGACTCGGTCGAATCGGTCGAGCGGGCGTCCAGTGCGCAGCATGGTCATGTGCCAGCGCCCGCGACGCCAGAACAGGACGATCGCCGTGGCGATGGGCACGACGATCAGCGGGTAGAACGGAATGGTGGCTTCCATGCGGCGGTCATGGTAGCCGCGAGCGTGGGGCCCCGGTCGTGCGCGCGGTAACACCCGGTCCACGGGGCTGCGACGAACGAACGCGGGCTCCGGCGCGACCCCCGGGGGGCGGGTCAAGGCGCGATCGAGGTGTGCCTCCTGCGTCCCTCGCTGGCTGTAATCCCCGTGGGACGGGTGAATCGGGGGGACTAGTGGTCGCCGCCTGCGAGCTGGTCCAGCGCATGGCGCAGCACCGGAAGCAGGGCGGCCAACGACTCGGACGCGCCATTCGGCGACCCCGGCAGGTTTGCGATGAGCGTCGCGCCGCGGGTGCCAACCACGCCGCGCGAGAGAGCGGCCATCGGCGTGGACGTCAGGCCGGCGGCACGCATCAGCTCGGCGAGGCCCGGCGCCTCACGCTCGATGGCGCGACGCGTCGCGGCCGGCGTCACGTCGGTGGGCGTCAGACCGGTCCCGCCCGTGGTGATGATGAGCCGATGACCTGCGTCGACCAGGCGCGTGAGCAGGGATGCGATCTCCGCCTCGTCATCCGCCACGACGATCGCCTCGGCGACGACATCGAAGCCGGCCTGGCGCAAACCATCGACGAGCAGTGGTCCCGACGTATCCTCCCGCTCACCAGCGGCGGATCGATTCGAGCAGGTCACGACCACCGCCTCGTGCTCGGCGCGCGGAACCTCGTCGAGGGAGTAGTCGCCCGTCCGGCCGCCGGACTTCTGGACCAGCTCGATCCGCTCGATGACGATGTCGCGCTGGAGCGCCTTGGCCATGTCATACAGCGTCAGGGCCGCGACCGAAGCCGCGGTCAGCGCCTCCATCTCCACGCCGGTGCGCGCGGTGGCGCGCGCCTCGGCACGGATGGTGACGGTGCCGGCCGCTCGGTCCGGATCCAGCTCCACCACCACGGTGTCGAGCGGCAGCGGATGACAGAGAGGGATCAGCTCCGACGTCCGTTTCGCGCCGCCGATGCCCGCCAGCCGCGCCGTCATCAGCGCATCCCCCTTCGGCCCGCTCGCGTCGAGCAGCGCACCAAGCACCTCGGGCCGCATGCGCACGAGCGCGGAGGCCAGGGCTCGGCGGGACGTAATCGGCTTCTCGCCCACGTCGACCATGCGCGGGGCGCCATCGGCTCCGAGGTGGCTCGGTCCGGTCATGCGATCCCTCCCAGCAGGATCGCCTCGTAGGCAGCGCCGGGCTCCGTGGCCGGCACGCCCTCAGGGACGACGAGCAGTGCATTTCCCGACGCCAGCGGCAACAGCTGAACCGATCCCTGGCCGCCGGCAGACGTGGCCCGGTAGCCCTCGGCCGCGCGGTCGACCCGCACCCGCAGGTAGGCGCGTCGGTCGGGATCCTTGCCGATCGCCTCCGAGATGCGAGCCGTGACCCGGATGCGCCCGTCACCGGAGAGGCAGAGCATGGCGCGCAGCATCGGCCGCACGAAGAGCTCGAAGGTGACGAGCGCGCTGACCGGGTTGCCGGGCAGGCCGACGACGGGCACCTCGCCAATGCGTCCGAAGGCGAGCGGCTTGCCCGGCTGCACCGCGATCCGCCAGAAGTCGAGGCTCCCCAGCCCCTGGATCACGCCGCGCACGTGATCGTGCTCTCCCACGCTCACCCCACCGGAGGCGATCAGCAGGTCGGCCGACTCCACGGCCGACCGCAGCGCGGCCTCGATCGCATCGGGCTCGTCCGGCGCACGCTCGAGGATCATCGGCAAGCCTCCCGCCTCGGACACGGCGGCGGCCAGGGCGGGCGCGTTGGCATCGTAGATCTGCCCATACCCCAGCGATGCACCCACGTCGCGCAGCTCGTCGCCGGTGGAGAGGATGGCTACGTGGGGGCGGCGGCGCACGTCGAGATCGGCGTGCCCCATCGCGCCCAGCAGGCCGATCGTGGACGGCGTGAGCGGGACGCGCGGCAGCGGCACCGCATCGCCGCGGCGCACATCCAGCCCGGCCGCGCGGACGTGCATTCCCAACGATGGGGCGGCCACCACGTTGACCACGCCATTTCGTTCCGACGCGTCCTCGATCGGGACGATCGTATCGGCGCCGTCGGGCACGGGCGCGCCGGTCATGATGCGCACCGCCGAACCGGCCTCGACCGATGGGGCAGGTGGACCACCGGCGCGCGACTCCCCCACCACCTGTCGGGGCGCGTCGCCATCGGCGAAGCGCAGCGCAAAGCCATCCATGGCGGAGTTGGCGAATGGAGGCACGTCGAGAGCGGCCACGAGAGCCGGCGTGGCAGGCACGCGTCCCAGTGCATCGGCAAGCTGAACCCGTTCGCTATCCGTCTCGCGGAGGCCCTCCAACAGGCGGGCGAGCGCCTCGTCGACCGTCAGCATCGGACCATCGCTCAGACGCCCAGCTTCAGGCGTGCCTCGATGAGGCGCAGGATCCCGCGCCGCGTCACCAGGCCGAGCGGCTGACGGGCCTCCTCTCCGATGACCGGCAGTTGACCGACCTCTCGCTCCTGGATCAGGCGCAGGGCGTCAGCGAGCGGCTCATCGGGGCCGATGGTGGCGAGGTCGCCATAGCGCGTCATGATGTCCGTCACCCGCCGTTCGGCCCAGGACTCGCGCGGCAGCCGGCGCACGTCACCCATGGTCACCATCCCGGCCAGGCCGCCGTCCTCGTGCCGAACCAGGAACGAGCGCTCGTCGCCGCGCAGCATGTGCTCGCTGACCAGATCCGCGACGGACTCGTTCGGCGAGATCACGGCGGGCGTCAGGTCCATGGCATCCCGGACCCGGATGCCGCTCAGCGACTTCTCGACGCCGGCCTGCTGCATCGTGGCCTCGGCGGCGGTCGCAAGGAACCAGCCGACCAGGGCGAGCCAGAGCCCGCTTCCGATATCTCGCGATTGGAGCGCCCAGTAGATGCCGCCGGCAACCATCAGGTAGCCGATGACCCGCCCGACGATGGCCGCCTGCCGAGTGGCCGCCAGCGGATCGCCCCGTACCCGCCAAAGGATGGCGCGCAGGACGCGTCCGCCGTCCATCGGGTAGCCGGGCACCAGGTTGAAGGCGCCAAGGACAACGTTGATGACGCCGAGCCAACCCACGATCGCTCTGACTTCCGGCTGCGGCATCAGCGCACCGATGCCGAGCAGCGCCACGCCGATGACGAGGCTCGTGATCGGGCCGGCAAGCGCGATGAGCGCCTCGTCGCGCGCGCTGCGCGAATCGGTCTCGATGGTGGTGGCACCGCCGAAGATGAAGAGGGTGATGCCGGCCACCCTCAGCCCCAGGCGGCGAGCGACGATGGCGTGTGAGAACTCGTGCGCGAGAACCGACGCAAAGAAGAGGAACGCGGTGCCGAGGGCCAGCAGCCAGTACTGGCCGGTCGACCAGCCGGGGAGGAGCCGCGGGAAGAACGCATCGGCCAACGAAAAGGTCAGCAGGAAGGCGATCACCAGCCAGCTGGGGTGCACTGCGAGGTCGATGCCGGCCAGCCGGCCGATCTTCCATCCTGAGCCCATGGGCGGAGTCTAGATCAGGCTCGGCGGGACGGCTCGGGGCGCCCTCGCCATCGCGCAAACCCGACGGCCGACACCACGAGCGCAGTCACCACCATCGTTGCGCCGGCGATAAGCGCTGCGTCGAACCAGAACCCCTCCGGAAAGAGGACGATCAGGTTCGAGCCCTCGCTGAACAGGTAGGTGCCGGGCGGGAAGAAGACGGCGTGGAACGCGAGGAACGCGGGCTCGAAGGCAACGGCGAAGATGCCGGCCAGGAGCACGGC
>JBHENV010000261.1:0-2916 GCA_046261895.1 Candidatus Limnocylindria bacterium | reverse complement strand
GCCAACCTGTATCGGCCCACCTTCGCCTGGCGCGACGGCGATGCTTGGGACCGCATCCGCGAGTTTGCCTGGTACATGGATTGGAAGTACGGCGACATGGCCGATGCGCGCGGCTCGCGTGAGCGTCGGCGTCCGCCGCCGGTTCCCGCCGAGAAGGAGGAGCGACTCCGTCGCGGGTTCAACGTCGGGACTGCGGAGCAGGTTGCCGAGGAGATCCTCCGTTACCGAGACGTTCTTGGCGACGCGGGGACGTATGTCGCGCGAGCGCATTTGCCGGGAATTGACGCGGGCGTCGCGGCCGAATCACGCCGCATCCTCATCGAGGAGGTTCTGCCGCTGGTTCGCTCCGGATCCTGACGCTCAATCGCCGCATACGAGGCTCCACCACCTAATGCTCATCGGTCGAGCATGGGCGTCTTGGCTCGTTCTGGCTGTCGCATAGCTGACCAGGTTTCGGCTCCAGCGGGCAGCGACGTCAGTCGTCGATCTCGCCCCGAAGCCCATTTGCGGTCAGCTTTGACGGCAGTGCCTCTCGCGCCAGTCCCCTCGACGCGGATCACGGTGTAGGACGGCGCCAGCGTGTAGGCGTCGTCGCCGATGCAGGAAGCGGAGGCCGTTCCTGGCAGGGGCAGCCCCGATTACGATTCGGCGGTGACCGTTCGGCAGGTGATCGGGACCGGTGTCGCCTGGATTCCGCTGGCGTTCCTGGTGGACGGGGTCACGATGCTCCTGCTTCCGGTGCGCCTCGCCGGCTTTGATGGGACGGCGACCGCCCTCGGCCTCATCTCGTTCCTCGGGCTTGGCTTCGCACTCCTCGTTCAGCCGCTGGCCGGTCTCGTGAGCGACCGCGTTCGCGACAGGGTTGACCGGCGCGCGTTCATGGTGGGGTCGGCGCTGCCCGCCATTGCCGGCCTGTGGGTGCTCGCGGGTCCAACCGCGGTGCCGCTCGCCGCCCTCGGGTACGTGGTCCTCCAGGCCGGGGCGAGCGCGCTCCAAGCCGCGCTGCAGGCCCTCATCCCGGAGCAGATCGCCCCAACGGCGCGCGGGCGCGCGGCAGGGTGGAAGACGAGCTTCGACCTCGGCGGCGCGTTCCTGGCTTTCGTCGTCCTTGGGCTGCTGCTGGCCGACGGTAACGCCGTCGCAGCCGCAACCACCACCACCGGCCTGCTCATTGGGGCGCTGGCGCTCGTCATCGCGCTCGTCCCGGGCCGAAGACCCCCGGGAGCCAGTGAGCCGGGGGTAGCCTCCTCGGCGGCGGCGGCGGAACACGCGACCCCACCACGCCGTGGGCATTGGCCGGCGGGCTTCGCGCGGCTCATCACCGCCCGGTTCCTCTTCCTGCTCGGCGCGTTCGGCGTCAGCCGCTTTCTTCTCCTCATCGTGGCCGATCGCCTGGAGATTGCTCCGTCGCGGGCGGCCGACGAGGCGGGTTTGCTGCTGGCCGCCCTCGCGCTGCTCACCGTCCTCGCCGCAGTACCTCTCGGCAGGCTGGCCGATCGTCGGGGGAGGCTGCCGGTGATGGCGATGGGTGTCGTCCTCTCGGCCGCGGGCATCCTCGCCCTCGTCCCGAGTGCTGGCGTTGCGGGCGTCCTCATCGGTGGGGCACTGATGTCGGGCGGGACCGCTGCCTTCGTCACCGCCAACTGGGCGGCGCTCACCGACCTTGCGCCGGGGCCCGATGCGGGCAGGCTGATGGGCATCGCGAACATCGGCACCGGGGGCGCGGCGGCGTCGGCCGGGCTGCTCGGGCCGCTGATCGACGCCGGCGGATTCGGTCCGGCGCTGGCGGTCGCCGCGGCCGCGACGGCGTGCGCGCTGCTGCCGGTCCTGGTGCGGTCAGGGACGCCGGGTGATGGAGGCCTTCGTCCCGCCTGATGCCGGCGGGATGCTCTGCTCGAAGCGGAAGAAGTCGTCTGGATCAGCCGCGAGCTTCACGTCCTGCAGCTTGCCCAGGGCATCGCCCCAGTACGCGTCTGCGAAGTTCGGCAGTCCGCGCCACGGGTAGTTCTGGTAGACATGGCCATTGAAGAAGGGCTGCATCGCATCCATGTACCCATCGATCCAGGCCTGCGCCGCATCGGCGCCGTTGTCGTCCCACTCGGGGGAGAAGAAGGAGTCGATGAAGAAGTCCATCGACACGTCGCGGTGGATGAAGGCGTTCGTGGAGGGTGGCTTCGCGATCGCCCCGCCGTAGGGCTCGATCCCGACGATGTTCCAGGGGTTCGGCGTCTTCTGGTAGTAGTCCAGCACCGTCTCCCAGTCGCCCAGGGTCATGGTGCGGCCGATGTACCCGCAGCGCTTCAGCTCGTAGGTCGTCTGCCCGGGCGCCTCCGGCACGCCCGGCAGGGCGCCGATGAGGCTCAGGTTGAGATCGGCGTAGGTCGACTCGCGGTCGATGAGCAGCTGCGGGGAGCCGACGGCGCGGAGACCGGCGATGGCCTGCATCCCCGCAGTGCGCGTGCCGTGGTACATGCCCATCATGACCACGGCCGGCCCGGTGGCCTTCTGCGTGGCGATCGCCAGCTGGTAGCCGACCTTCGTATCGCCGGCGGAGCCCATGAAGCCGCGCTGGAGGGCGGCCAGCGCCTCGGCCCCCTCGTCGATCGGCCACTCGAGGGCGAAGCCCCACATCTCGCGGAGCGTCACGAGCCGGTACACGATCTCGAGCAGCACCCCGAAGTTGCCGCCGGTCCCTCCCCGGACAGCCCAGAAGAGCTCCTTGTTCTCCTTGTCGCTCGCGACCACAAGCGAGCCGTCGGCGAGCATCACGGTCACTTCGACCACGTTGTCGCAGTTCATCCCGAACTCGCGAGAGGTGAAGCCGTACCCGCCACCCTGCATGTAGCCGGCGACGCCCACCGTCGGGCAGCCGCCGCCGGGAACGTGCAGCCCGTACAGATCGAGTGTCGAGTTGAT
>JBHENV010000260.1:0-2595 GCA_046261895.1 Candidatus Limnocylindria bacterium | reverse complement strand
CCTTCGGCTTGGGAGAGCTGATCATCATGAGCACGTCCCCGCTCACCTTCGGCGTGGCCCTCTTCCTCGGAGTCCCACTCGTGGCGCGCGAGGTCGAACGGGGCACCGCGCAGCTGGCGTGGACCATCGGCCCCTCGCGCGTGCGTTGGCTCATCGGTCGCGTCGCCTTCGCAGCTCTCGTCGGCGTCGTACTCCTTGGCCTGCTCGCCGTGATGACCGATCTCCTGGCTGCCGCGATGCGACCGGAGATCCACACCTCACAGGCCTTCTGGTTCTACGGGGGTCGCGGACCGCTCCTGGTCGGTCGCGGCATGCTCGCCCTCGGAGCCGGTGTGCTCATCGGGGCGGTGTTGGGGAAGCAACTCCCGGCACTACTGCTCGCGGCGTTGGCGATCGGCGGGATGACACTCGCGAGCGAAATCGCCTTCCGAAGTTGGCACGAGGCTGAGGCAGTCGTTGCATCGCCAACCGACCACCTCAGCGAGCCGCTGGGGATCAGCTCGGGGATCGAGCTGCCGAGCGGCGAGCGAGTCGGGTATGGAGGGGCGGAGTTCCAGGATGAGAACGGTGACCTCTACGCAAATGAGGCGGACTTCCTAGCTCGTCGCAATTCGCTCGGGCGCGAATACCAGCTGATCATCCCCGGCCCACGCTACAGCGAAATCGTGGCGCGGGAGACAGCGGTGCTCACCGGCGCCGGCGTGCTCCTGATCGGAGGAGCGGCCGTCGTGACGTCACGCCGGCGACCTACCTGATGCGCGCCGTCCAGCTGGCCTGGAGGCTTCAGCGCTGGGAACTCGCGTCGCTCATCGCCTTCGTGGTGGCGGTGGTCGTCGCCCTGGTTGTCATCGGCTGGCGCATGGAGCAAATCCAGGCGAGTGCGCCAGCGTGCTTCGGCGAGGCGCATGGACCGGCAGGCAGTGACCAGGGGGCGTGCGAAGCCTCGTTCATGGCGTACAGCGCACTTCAGCAGATCGGCCCGTACGCGGCGGTGGGGGCGACGCTCGCGCCGTTTCTCCTCGGCGTCATCCTCGGGCCGCCGCTGGTAGCGCGGGAGATCGAAGGCCGCACTGCCGCGATCGCATGGACCCTGAGCGGCTCCAGGTGGCGCTGGCTCGCGCTGCGTGCCGGCCCGGTGGTATTGCTCGTCCTCGTGGCGGTGGTGCTGGTGGCCCTTGCCGGGACCACGCTGGCAGAGCAGTTCGCCGGCGGTGAGCCAGCGTTCGACTCGAGCGTTCCGCCTCTGCCGCTCGAGGTCGCCCGCGGCGGGCTCGCGCTGGCGATCGGGTTGCTCGCCGGCACAGTCATCGGTCGCACGTTCCCGGCCGTCCTCGCCGCAGCCCTGGCGATCGTCGTGGTCATGTCTGCCACCTCGATCGGCATCGATGCCTGGATGAAGGCCGAGGCCCGACCGGTTCCGCAGGCTTTCGGCATGGCGGGCGCATCGAAGATCTACGAGACCGGGTTGCAGGACGATGGCACTGGTGACGTCATTACGCTCGCGCAGTACTACAGGACGCCGGGGGTCGACGACACGGCCGAGCTTCCTCCGCCCGGCATGACGCTCGTTGCTTGGCTGATTCCGGCTGAGGAATACCAGACGTGGATGTGGCGAGAGGTTGGCATGGTCGGAACCCTGACCATCGTCGTCGCGCTCGCGTTCGTGCGTGCCACTACCAGGCGAGCACCGTAGCGGGCAGGAGCTCACCGCCCAGCCGGCATCACGCGTCCACGGCGTCAGCCAAGCCTCATGGCTGCCTGGCGTAGCTCCGTCGGATGCGTCCACCACGGGCAGTGGCCGGCTCCCTCAATCAAGACAACCTCGCCGCGTGGAACGAGCGCTGCGACCTGCTCGACCGGCCACGACGGCCGAACCTCATCGGATCCGACGACCGCGAGGTACGGAGTGGCAAGGCGGCGGAGCAACTGAGGCTGCTGGATGTTTCGCGCCACGACGCCAGTGCGACTGCGTGCGTCTCGGGGTTGAGGTGAAAGGCGGACTCGGCCACCTGGTCCTAGCCAGCCTCCCGGCCCGCCTCGTAGGCGCGGTGCCAGTCGCGATCGTCCCTGGACACCCGAGGGCGAGATCGCGAGCACGGCGGGCCTCTGCCACTAGCTTGGGTTGCGTCCGCTTTGGCGGACCGCGACGGGCGCCGAGCGAGCGTTAACTTCGAACACCCAGGCATCGGCTTCGCGAGCAATCCGATGTTAGGGCGCATCTTGACCGATTCCGTAGACAGGGCGCGCGAGAAGGTTGGTCGGTTCTGCCATTTTCGGGTTGGTCCTCTCACACGGGCGTGACGGCCGGCTTCCATTCAGGGGAGCGGTGTGGGCCCGATACTAGAACGCGCGTTCTATTTCCAATCCACGTCTCGAACGCGCTCCCGTGAATCGAACTCGTGGATCTCTGCCAGATGGCTGGGTTGGCCAACGTGTCGAGGAGGCTCGGTGAGGGGTAGCCGGATCGATGGTTGCGTGGCGGTTGGGATCAGGCCCTAGGCCTGCGTGCGCGGGTCGCGGGATAGGCGGCTCAGCGCCAGCATGTAGAGCGCTGAGTTGGCCGGCGGTCGCCCAGCCGAGCGATCGGCTCTCGTC
>JBHENV010000259.1:0-5391 GCA_046261895.1 Candidatus Limnocylindria bacterium | reverse complement strand
GTCATCGGGTGGATCTCGCTCTCCGTGCTTGTCGCTCTTTCGATCGTTCTGCGCCCTTGAGTTCATGCGAGTCGTTTCTGGTTGCGCATGTGACGTATGTGTCTACCGGCGCGGCATAACGACGGTGAGGTGCGCCGTTCTGGCGCGCCAGATCGTCGTGAGCCCGCTGACCGACACGCCGATTAGGGCGCGGCGAACGCCTCTTGAGTTCAGGTGCGGCAGACGGCTCACGGGTTCCGCCAGTCCTTGCCGCTCATCTCGGGCGGCAGACTCTTCGTAACCTGGTGCGCATGGCTGTGCCTGGGTGGATCGCGGGTCGTGGGCTGATCGGGCGCGCCACTCAGCTGGAGTTGATCGGTCTGCACTTGGCGGGTCTGGATGAGTCGCGGGGTGCGCTGGTTCTGCTCACTGGCGAGCCCGGTATAGGCAAGACCCGTCTCGCCGAAGAGACGCTCGCGCGTGCTCGAGCGCTCGGGGCGCGCACAGCGTGGACGACGGCCTGGCAGGGCGAGGGTGCGCCGCCGCTGTGGCCGTGGGCAGACCTGCTCAGGCAGCTGGTTGGGTCGGATCATGCGCTCGCGAACTTCAGCGCCGAGTCGCCCGGCGCCTCGGCGGCCGCCCAGTTCGCCCAGGCGGCTGCGGTAGCGGAGGTGATCCGCGGCGTCGCGTCCGCCGACCGCCTGGTTGCCGTGATCGAGGATCTCCAGTGGGCTGATGCGGCATCGATTCGGGTGCTGCTCTTCGTCGCGCCAGCGATGCGAGACGTGAGCTGCCTGTTGCTCGGCACCTATCGTGCCGACGAGTTGGACCGCCAGATGGGTGCGGAGCTGACGCGGGCAGGAACGTCGATCGCCGTTCCGAGACTTTCTCCCGAGTCGGCGGCCGAGCTGCTGCGGGTCTCAGCGGGTTCGGGCGTGTCGCCCTCGGCGGTCGATGCCGTCGTCGCCCGCAGCGGGGGGAACCCGCTGTTCGTGTGGGAGTTCGGTCAGCTCATGGCGAGCTCGGGCCGCGTCGACGTCGCGCCGGCGGCGGTGCCGACCGCAGTTGCGGTGGTCATCGAGCGGCGGCTGGCCCGGTTGAGCGAGGACGTTGTCGCCATGTTGCGGGCGGCCGCGGTGGCCGGCAAGTCGTTCACCGTCGACGTCGTCGCGGCGATCGGTGGCAGAACGATCCATGACGCTGCGGCTGGCCTCCAGATGGCCGCGGACGCGGGCGTCGTGGTTCACGTCGACTATGCGGCGTTCGCGTTGACCCACGACGTTGTTCGTGATGTGGTGCTCGATGGAGTCGAACCGGCGCAGCGTGCCCGCCTGCATGAGCGCGCGGCGACGGTGTTCGCGGAACGGCTGCAGGGCGATCCGTCATTCCATGCCGTGGTCGCCGATCACCTCGACCGGGCCGGGCCGGAGCATACCGAGGCCGCGTCGGTGCAGTGGGAGCTGGCTGCCCGCCGGGCGCTGAGCGTCCTCGCGTACCCCGGGGCGGCCGCCATGTTCGGGCGTGCCGCCAGGGCTGCGGCGAACGATCCGGCACGTCGTGCCGCGTTGACGGTCGACGAGGGCGACGCGTTGCTGCTCGCGGGCGATCTGGACGCGGCGCGGACCCGGTTCGCGGCCGGCGTCGACCTCGCTCGGCAGGTGGCCGCGCCTCGTCTCCTGGCCAGAGCTGTCTTGGGCGTTGGGGTGGGCCCGGTGGCGTGGGAGGTGCCGATCGGCAGCGCCGAGCACGCGAGGACGGTGGCGGCCGCGCTGGCGGCGCTGCCCGACGATGCCCTCGACCTGCGATCGATGCTGCTGGCGCGCCTGTCGGTGACGGCTGCGTCGCCCGAAACCATGGAGCTGGCGCGCCAGCGCGCCGCGGAGGCGCTCGACCTCGCCCAGCAAGTGGGCGACGAGCGGCTGATCGCGCAAGCCCTCGCCGCAGTGAACGACGCCCACGGCGGCCCTGCCTACACGATGCTGCGGCGGGACAACGCCGACACCATCGTGGAGCTTGCCGCTGCCGCTGGTGATCGGATGCTCGAACTGGTGGGCCACCGGTTCCGTGTGGTCGCCGACCTGGAGCTGGGCGATCTCGCCAGTGTCGACCGCACCATTGCCGCGTTCGCCCGGCTGGCCGATGAACTGCGCCAACCACTGGTGAGCTGGTATGTGCCGCTGTTTCGCGGGATGCGAGCACTGCTGGCAGGCGATGTGGCCGCGGCCGAGGCGTACCAGCACGACGTCGCCGCGACGGCCGGCGCAACCCGTAGTCACAACGCCGAGATGCTGGCTGCCACTTTGCTGCTCGGCATCAACGCGGCCGTCGGGCGGCGTCCGGCGCCGGACACCCTCGACGGGCTCTTCGATGTGGACCCGGCCGACTGGGCCAGCTATGCGTCTGGCCTGGCCATGGTCGCCTGGCTCAGCGGGAACACCGACCGGGCCAGGGAGCTGCTCAAGCTCCACGCCGACAACGGCTTTGCCCGTCTCGGCGACGACGCCGAGCACCTCACCACGCTGACGCTGTTCGGGCGGGTCGCTGTCGGCCTCGACGAACCGGCCGCCGCGGCGGGCGTCTATGAGCTGTTGCGACCGCACGCCGGGCTGTGGTCGGTGGACGGCATCGCCGGTTGCTGTTGGGGTCCGGTCGACCTCGAGCTGGCTCGGATCGCCGTCGCGCTCGACCGTGTTGCCGGGGCCGGCGCGCACTTGACCCAGGCGAGGCGCAGCCTCGAAGAGGCCGACACGCCTTTGCTGCTCGGCGACCTGGAGGCGCTCGAACGGCGATGCGCTGTACTGGGGATCGACGCGACCGACACGCGAGACGCGCGCCGTCCGGAGGCGGCCAACGTGTTCCGCCGCGAGGGACAGTTCTGGGTCCTCGCCTACCGGGGACGCACGGTCCGCATGAAGGACGCCAAGGGCCTGGCTGATCTCGCCCGCCTCGTCGCGCGGCCTGGTCAGGAGATCTACGTGCTCGACCTGACAACCCCTCCCGACGCCGACGGACGGGCACTTCGCGACGCGGGCGACGTGGGCGAGCTCCTGGATGCTCGCGCCCGCGCCGAGTACCGGCGGCGCGTCGGGGAGCTCGACGACGAGATCGCCGACGCGGCAAGCAACCACGACGTGGGCCGGGCCGAGCGGGCCCGCACCGAGCGCGACTTCATCGCCGCCGAGCTGGCGGCCGCGCTCGGCCTCGGCGGCCGGCCCCGCCGCTCCGGCGATCCGGCCGAGCGGGCCCGCAAGGCGGTGAGCGGCCGCATCCGGCTGACCATCGGACGTATCGGCAGCGAGCACCCCGAGCTGGCCCGGCATCTGACCAACGCGGTGCGGACGGGGACGTTCTGCGTCTACAAGCCCGAAGACGCCGTCGACTGGGAGCTGTAGAGCGCTCGATCACGCATCGCCACATCGGATCTGGCGCCCCCGGGGCGTACCCACCGATACGGGAGGACGCCATGACCGATACCGACACCACCGGCGCGTACCTCGAGGCGCAGATCGGAGCATACGCCGACCGCATCTTCCAGACCGGGCTCGCCGCCCTCGAAGCGATCACCATCAGCCTCGGCCGTGAGCTCGGCCTGTACCGGCACCTCACCAGCGAAGCTGGTGTCACGCCGGGCGATCTTGCCCAGCGCGCCGGCATCAATGAGCGGTACGCCAGCGAGTGGCTCGAGCAGCAAGCGTCAGCCGGCCTCATCGACGTGACCAACGGCAGCGCCGGACCGGAGCAGCGTCGCTATGCCCTGTCGCCCGCCGGCCAGGAGTGCCTCCTCGACCCGGACAGCCTGGCATCGGTCGGGCCGCTCATCGACCTGCTGCCCGCCGTCGTCCGCGTGTTCCCCACAGCCCTCGTCGACGCCTTCCGCACCGGCCGAGGCATTCCCTACGCCGACTACGCCCTCCACGACGCCCAGGGCGACTTCAACCGGCCCGCGTTCTTGCACCTCCTTGCGTCGGACTGGCTGCCCGCCATCGACGGTCTCGCCGACCGCCTCGCTGCCCCCGGCGCCCGTGTCGCCGAGATCGGCTGCGGCGAGGGGTGGGCGGCCATCGCGCTCGCCAAAGCATGGCCCAACATCGAGGTCGACGGGTTCGACAACGACGAAGCCTCAATCGCAGCCGCTCGCAAGCACGCCGCCGAAGCAGGTGTGAGGGACCGCGTCCGCTTCGAGGTCGTCGACGTCACCGGCAACCTCGGCGATCGGATCACCCCCGCAAGCTACGACCTCGTCATGGCCTTCGAGATGATCCACGACCTCGCCCGGCCAGTCGAGGCCCTCGCCGGCATGCGACGGCTCGGCACACCCGACGCCACGTTCCTCGTCGCCGACGAGAAGGTCGCTGCTGACTTCCACGCCCCGACCGACGATCCCGTTGAGCGTCTCCTCTACGCCGCCAGCGTCCTGCACTGCCTGCCCGTTGGCATGGCCGAGTCGCCGTCCGCGGGCACCGGCACCGTCATGCGCCCCGCAACGCTCACCGCCTACGCCCGAGCGGCCGGGTTCTCAACGGTCGACATCCTGCCGATCGAACACGACTTCCTGCGCTTCTACCAGCTCGTCCCCTGAACCGACCCACGACCGGCCTGCACCAAGGAGACCATCCCGATGACCGACACCCTCCTCGACTCCGACACGACCGTCGCTCGCATCGTCGCCGCCCTCGAAGCCGCCGACTACCCGAGCCTCGCCGACCTCTACGCCGCCAACGCCGTGCTCGACATGAACCTGCCGACCTGGCGGTTCCAGCACCAAGGCGCCGACAGGATCGTGAGCTACTTCCGCCACCAGACTGGCAGCCTCACCGACCTGCGCTGCACTTACAGCCGCGCTGTCAGCACCGACGACATCGTCGTAGTCGAAAGCGAATGCCGCTTCGACGGCGACGACGGCGAGTACCTGTGGCGCTGTGTCGACATATTCGCGGTCGCCAACAGCTGCATCACCCGGCATACCCAGTACTGCACCGGCTGCTGGAAACCCGGCGACATCGCACGGCAAGCCGCCGAAGCACCCATGGTGCGCTGGTGAGGGCACCGACCATGAAGACGACTCGTGCGCTGACCCTCACCGCGACCCTCGCAATGGGGTCGCTGCTCACCGGCGGCACCGCCCACGCGGCCGCCGGGCACACCACCTGCCGCGACCTTGGCGCCACCACCGCGGCCGAAGCACGCGAACACCTCGTCGCCCCCGAAATCCGCGACTTCGCGCCGGGCTCCGTCGACGACCTCATCGCCCTCGTGCAGCTTGGTGGCACCTTCGGCGGCGAGACAGTCGACCCGCTCTGCCAACCCAAGTGACGCACATATCGACGGTTCGGGGGACGCATGGCGTTGGCAGCTGACGAAGCGTCCATCGCGCCGAGGAGGGTGTCGTAGTCCGCTGGGCCAAACTCTCAG
>JBHENV010000258.1:0-5794 GCA_046261895.1 Candidatus Limnocylindria bacterium | reverse complement strand
CGCGGCGGAAGCAATCATCATCGCCACGCCGCCGGAGCTTCACCGCGCGGCGGTCGAGACGGCGCTCGACGCCGGACGCCACGTACTGTGCGAGAAGCCGCTGACTGAGTCGCTCGAGACGACGATCGCGCTCACCCGAGGCGTGGAGAAGGCGGGTGCGCATCTCGAGATCGGATTCCAGCGACGCCACGACGCCGGCTTCGCCGCCGCGCGGGAGGCGATCGACGGCCGACTTCATCTCGTGCGGCTGACCGCCCACGATCCGCTCGTCTCGCAACGTCCGGCGCCGTCTGGTCCCGCGCCCGAGGTCGCTCCGATCTTCCGCGACTCATCAATCCACGACTTCGACGTTGTCCGCTGGCTCACCGGCCAGGAGGTGACCGAGCTGTCGGTCGAGGCCGGGCGTCGAGACGGCTCTCGTCCGACCGATCCGCGCGAGATCGAGAGCGCCATCGTCGCCATGCGGCTCGGCGACGGCGCACTGGCCGTCCTCGAGGCCAGCTGGCTCCATCCAACCGGCTACGACATCCGCGTGGAGCTGGTCTCCGCGTCCGTGGCCGTCAGCGGCGGCCTGTCACCCCGGACGCCGTCGCGCCATGCCGACTGGACCGATGCAACCGACGGGTGGTCCGGTTATCTCGAGCGCTTCGAAGCGGCCTATCGCGCCGAGCTGGCTGCCTTCCTCCAGTGCTGCCGCGGCGTGCGCCCGCCCGCGAGCACTGCCCGCGACGGCCTTGAGGCCATGCGCATCGCGGTCGCCGCAACCCGGTCGTTCATCGATGGCCGCCGGGTCAGCCTGGGCGAGATCGCCGGACTGGCGAGAACGCAGGTGGCGTGATGCGAGTTGCTCAGCTCGGCACAGGCCGGATCGGCGCGATGCACGCGGAGATCTTGGCGAGGCTGGTTGAGCCGGGGTCGCTCGTCGTGGCCGATGTCGACACCGAGCGCGCACAGGCCGTCGCCGCCGCCGTTGGTGCCGAGGCGGCCGACATCGGCGCAGCCATCGAGCAGGCCGATGCGCTCGTCATCGCGGCCAGCAGCACGGCCCATCCGGAGCTGATCCGCGCCGGCATCGGCCGTGGCATCCCGATCTTCTGCGAGAAGCCGCTGGCCACCAACCTCGATGAGACGCAGCGCCTGGTCGACGAGATCGAGGCATCCGGCAGTCCGTTCCAGCTCGGCTTCCAGCGCCGCTTCGACGCCGCCTACCGCGAGGCTCGGCGGCTCGTCGAGGACGGCTCGCTCGGCCGGCTCTACGTCCTGCGCCTGGCCGGCCACGACCCCGCGCCGCCGCACGAGGCGTATATCCCTGCCTCCGGCGGCATCTTCAACGACTTCAGCGTCCACGACTTCGATGTCACCCGTTGGCTGAGTGGCCAGGAGATCGAGGAGGTCTACGCCGACGGTGGCGTGCTGGGTTTCCCGATGTTCGCAACATATGACGACGTGGACACCGCGGTCGCGACGCTGCGACTGTCCGGCGGCACGCGCGCCATCCTGAGCGTGACGCGTCATGACCCACTCGGCTACGACATCCGCACCGAGCTGTTCGGGTCCGGCGACAGCGTCACCATCGGCCTCGGTCCACGAACCCCGATGCGTTCGCTCGAACCGGGAGTGCCGCCGCCGGCCGGTCCGGCGTGGTCGATGTTCATCGATCGATTTCGGGATGCGTACCAACAGGAGCTGCGAGCCTTTCTGCGGGTGGCGCGCGGCGAGGAGGAGAGCGCCTGCACGGCGCGCGATGGACTCGAGGCGGTGCGCGTGGCGATCGCGGCGACGCGATCCATGCACGACCACCGTCCGGTACGGATCTCGGAGGTGACGTGACGACAATCGGTCGGGTGACATTCAATCCAGGGACAAGTGATCGGAGGAGTGAACCCATGCGCATCACGAAGCTGACCGCGGCGCTGGCAGCCATGCTCCTGGTGCTCGCGGCGTGCGGGCAGCAGGCGGCGAGCGAGACAGCCGATGACGGTGGCGACGGCGGGGGCGACAGCGGACGTGGAGACATCACCATCGAGGTGGTAGTCCACGGCCAGGCGTCCGACCCGTTCTGGTCGGTCGTTGCCAACGGCGTCGAGCAGGCAGGCGAGGATCTCGGCATCACGGTCAACTACCGTGCGCCGCAGTCCGACACGCTCGACGTCGTGGCCATGGCCCAACTGATCGACACGGCCGTCGCGGCCGAGCCTGATGGGATCGTCGTCTCGATCCCTGACGCCGACGCGCTGAGCGGACCGATCGAGGCGGCCATCGCCGCAGGCATCCCGGTCCTCAGCATCAACTCCGGCAGTGACGTCTACGAAGATCTTGGACTGCTCACCCACGTCGGCCAGACCGAGTTCGAGGCCGGCGTCGGCGCCGGCGAGCGGATGGCCGCCGAAGGCGTGACCAACGCAATCTGTGTCAACCAGGAGATCGGCAATGCGGGGCTCGACCTGCGCTGCGAGGGCTTCGCGGAGGGCCTGGGCGACGTTCCGTCTGAGGTTGTCGCGGTCGAGCTGGCCGACGCGACCGGCTCGCAGGCAACGATCGAGGCGGCGCTCTCGGCAGACCCGAGCATCGACGGCGTCCTGACGCTGGGTCCGACGGGCGCGGCTCCCGCGCTGCTGGCCCTCGAAGGCAACGACGCGGTTCAGGTGGCCACGTTCGACCTCTCGCCGGAGGTCCTGACGGCCATCGACGAGGGCCGCATGCTGTTCGCCATCGACCAGCAGCAGTACCTGCAGGGCTACCTGGGCGTCAACATCATGACGCTCTTCGTGCAGTACGGGCTCCTTCCGGGCGGGGGTGACATCATCCGCACCGGTCCCGGGTTCGTGACTGCGGACACGGCGGCCCAGGTCACCGAGCTGAGCGGGGAAGGCATCCGCTGACAGGAGCGTTGGGGCCGGCGACCCTGGCCCCAACGCCGCAACAGGAGGTTGACCGGCATGGCCACCGCAGAAGGGCGCGCGGACGAG
This sequence comes from Candidatus Limnocylindria bacterium, assembly GCA_046261895.1. GTDB lineage: Bacteria > Chloroflexota > Limnocylindria > QHBO01 > QHBO01 > JACDBZ01. The sequence goes on along the minus strand of JBHENV010000258.1, from coordinate 2,825 downwards.
CGCGTCCGCAAGGTCGGGCTCGCCAGCATTCTGCTCGCGCGCCCGGAGATCGGAGCCGTCATCGGCGCAATCCTGGTCTTCGTGATCTTCGCCGTCTGGGCAGGTGACAGCGGCTTTCTCTCAGTCGCCGGGACCGCGTCCTATCTGCAGGTGGCCGCGCAGGTCGGCATCGTCGCGTCCGCAGTCGCGCTGCTCATGATCGCCGGCGAGTTCGACCTGTCAGTCGGCTCCGTCGTTGGCGCCGCCGGCATGGTCGTCGCCATCGGTATCGGCGTCATTGGTCTGCCGGTCTGGCTGGCCGTCATCTGTGCCTTCGCCTTCGCGCTCGTCATCGGCTTCGTCAATGGCTACCTGGTCGTCCGCACGCGGCTGCCCTCGTTCATCGTGACGCTCGGCATGCTCTTCATCCTGCGCGGGTTGACGATCGGCATCACGCGCGCGGTGACCGGCCGCACGCAGGTCGGCGGTCTGTCCGCCGCTACCGACAACGACCCGATCGCAACGATCTTCACCGCCAATATCGGCCCATTCTCGATCTCCATCGTGTGGTGGATCGGCCTTGCGCTGCTGGCCACTTTTATCCTGCTGCGCACCTCGTTCGGCAACTGGATCTTCGGCGTCGGCGGCTCGGCGATCGCCGCTCGAAATGTCTGCGTGCCGGTCAACCGGGTGAAGATCATCCTCTTCATGGCCACCGCCGCCTCGGCGGCGCTGCTGGCGGTCATCCAGGTCCTCAGCGTCGGCAGCGGCGACGTGCTGCGCGGGGGCAGCAAGGAGTTCGAGGCGATCATCACCGCCGTCATCGGCGGCACCCTGCTGACCGGCGGCTACGGGTCCGCCATCGGTGCCGTGTTCGGCGCGCTGACGCTCGGCATGACGAGCCAGGGCATCGTCTTCGCCGGCATCCCGGGCGATTGGTACCAGGCGTTCCTTGGCGTGCTCCTGCTGGCAGCCGTCATCGTCAACAACTACATCCGCCAGCGCGCGACCATGACGCGGCACTGAAAGGAGCGACCGATGACGGCCACCCCATCCACCGGCGCCCCGCTCATCGAGGCCCGTGACCTCACCAAGTATTTCGGCAGCGTCGTCGCGCTGCACGACGTCTCGCTCTCCGTGCGAGCCGGCGAGGTGCTCTGCCTGCTCGGCGACAACGGCGCCGGCAAGTCGACGCTCATCAAGATCCTGTCGGGCGTGCACCCCCCGGACAGCGGCGAGATCCTGGTCGACGGCGAGCAGGTGGTGCTCGGCTCCCCGCGCGACGCGCTCCAGCGGGGCATCGCCACGGTCTACCAGGACCTGGCCATGATCCCGTTGATGAGCATCAGCCGCAACTTCTTCCTGGGCGCCGAGCCGGTCAGCGGCTTCGGGCCGATGAAGACGCTCGACATCCGGGAGGCCGACCGGGTCACGCGGACGGCGCTCAAGCAGATGGGGATCGACCTGCGCGATACGTCGCAGCCGGTCGGCACGCTGTCCGGCGGCGAGCGCCAGTCGGTGGCGATCGCGCGTGCGATCCACTTCGGTGCGAAGGTCGTGATCCTCGACGAGCCGACGTCGGCGCTCGGCGTCAAGGAGGCAGCCGTGGTGCTGCGATTCATCGCCCAGGCGCGCGAGCAGGGCATCGGCGTGATCCTGATCACCCACAACATCAATCACGCCTTCCCGATCGGCGATCGGTTCACCATTCTCGACCGCGGCACCTGCACCGGAACGTTCGATAAGGCGAACATGACACCGACCCAGCTGCTGGAGCACATGGGCGGCGGAGCGGAGCTCGCCGAGATCGAGCACGAGCTCGAAAAGCCGATCCCGGCCGGCTGAGTGCCATGGGCGCGACGATCGACGACGTCGCGGCGCGGTCCGGCGTCTCGACCGCGACGGTGAGCCGCGTGCTCTCCGGCAGCGTCCCGGCCAGGCCGGGGACGCGCGAGCGCGTGCTGTCCGCCGCACGGGAGCTCGACTACCGACCGTCCGGCATCGCCCGCGCGCTGAAGCGGCAGGAGACCCGGACGCTCGGGCTCGTGATCACCGACATCACCAATCCGTTTTATCCACAGCTCGTTCGGGCGGTCGAGTCGGCGGCGCACGCGCGCGGCTATGCGATCGTGCTGGCCAACGGCGGCGACGACCCGGCGCGCGAGCTCGAGCACCTCGACCTGCTGGTTGAGCGCCGCGTCGATGGCATCGTGATCGTCTCGTCCCGCATGACGCGGCGACACGCCGAGCGGCTGCGCCGGACCTCCGTGCCGGCCGTGCTCGTGAACGACAGCATGGCGGGATCGGACCTGCCGGCGGTGACCACCGCTCATGGCCGTGGAGCGCGGCTGGCGACCGAGCACCTCATCGGACTTGGGCACCGGCAGATCGCTCACATCGCGGCGCCGGCCGACCAGGCAGCATCCGGGCAGCGCCGCCAGGGGGTCCGCGACGCGCTGCGTGCGGCGGGCCTCGACGACCCGCTGGTCGCCATCGGCGACGGTGGGGTGGCCGGCGGCGCACAGGCCACCGAGGCGCTCATCCGCTCCGAGATCACGGCCATCGTGGCGTACAACGACCTGACCGCCATCGGCGCATTGCGCGCGCTGCGCAGTGCCGGGATCGCGGTGCCGCACGGCATCTCGGTTGTCGGATTCGACGATATCGACCTGGCCGCCTGGACCGATCCGCCCCTCACCACCATCCGGCAGCCGACCGACGAGCTCGGGCGCCGGGCGGTGGAGCACCTGGCGGACGTGCTGGCCGGTAACGATGGCAGCCTCCTCACCGGGCCCGTGCTCCTGGAGCCGGCGCTCATCGTCCGCGAGTCGACCGCGGCTCGAGAC
>JBHENV010000257.1:0-12032 GCA_046261895.1 Candidatus Limnocylindria bacterium | reverse complement strand
CGACCGGGACGTAGATGGTCGAGAGGTTCGCCGCGTGGAATCCGACATACATGATCACGAACGGCAGGAGCAGCGCGGCAGCCTGGGTGGGTTGCCAGAAGGCGCCGATGAAGAGCGCGCCGGAGGCCATGAGACCACCCGACACGAGCCGAAAGAACAGGTCGTAGTACCGACATAGCATGCCCCGCATGCGGGTGAGCTGTGCCTCCAGGATCCGCAGCGCGTCCGGAGGCAGGGTGGGAGGTGGCAGCGTCACGCATCGCCTCCGGCGTCCGCCGCGGCGTCGATGATCCACTCGACCTGGTCGCCGGCGACCCGTCCGGCAGGCAGGTCCGAGTTGCCTCGTCGGACGTTGCGCAGCGCATCGGCCTTGTCGGCTCCGGTCACCACGAAGAGGACGTTGCGGCCGGCATTGAGCACCGGGAAGGTCAGCGTCATGCGCCAGGCCCCCTGCGACGGCGCCCAGTTGCCGATCACCCAGCGCCGGTCCTCGTCGAGCCCCGCCGAGCCAGGGAAGAGGCTGGCGGTATGGCCGTCGGGGCCCATGCCGAGCCAGATGAGGTCGAACGCGGGTGGCCCTTCGCCCCGCGCACTGAACGCGAGCCGCAGCTCGCTCTCGTGCGACAGGGCCGCCGCGTCGAGGTCGGGCGCCTCGGCCGGCATGCGATGCACCCGGTCGGGTTGCACGTCGGGGAGCTGCGAGATCAGCATCCCGTAGGCGACTCCGAAGTTCGACTCGGGATGGTCCGGCGGCACCGCACGCTCATCCCCCCAGAAGAACTCCACGGACGCCCATTCGACGGCATCCCGGCGCGCCGGCTCGAGCAGCAGCGGATAGACCTGCTTCGGCGTGCCGCCACCGGAGAGGGCGACCCGAAACACGCCGCGCTCGGCGACGGCGGAGCGGGCGACCGACACGAAGCGGTCGGCTGCCGCCTCGGCGACCGCTGCCGGATCGCGAAGGACACTGAAGCCGGTCATGCGGCCGCCTCCCGAGCGGATGCGAGCAGGATGGCGGCCGCGCGGAGGGCGTCCTCGTAGACCCGATCGACCACGTCCATGGTCAGCTGAGAGCTGAGCAGCTCCGGCTCGCGAGGCGATTCCATGGGCACGCGACGGAGGAGCGCGGTCATGCCGTCGGCGTTGGTGGCGACCATCGCGTCGTCACCGTCCCGATCGACGATGAATTCGGCGGCGCCCGTCTCTCCAAGCGAGCGGAGCCGAACCGAGAGCAGGTCCCCGGGCCGCACGTCGTCGGTCATGGCCGGCTCGATCAGGAGGTCGACCATCTCATGCCGGCCCTCGAGCCGGAGGCGCAGGCGGCCGCCGGCGAGCGGCTCGATGGTCCGATGCCGACGCCACCCGAGCCGCGTCGCGATCCACCCGGAGTAGAGGAGCGCCTGCGCCATCGGCGCCGGCGTGCCGGGGGCCACGTCCTCGTCCTCGTCGTGCCGCCGGGACGCCGGCGGTGGTAGCGCATACCGAACGTGGAGCCGGCTCAGGTTGGGGAGGTAGCGACGAAATCGCGGCGCATCGAAGAACTGCGCGGTCAGCTCCTGCCACCAGCCGAGGCGCTCCCACGAGAGGTCGCCGACACCGCTTCGGCGACGAAGGGTGGAGGTGCGACGCATTGCCCGCAGCAGATCGGTGAAGTCACCCGAGTCCACGATGACGCGGTCCCCCATCTCGACCAGCTGCTCGAAGACGGGGTCACCCCAAGGAGGATCGCCCGGCCACCAGATGTGCGTGGGCAGGTCGTGGATCAGGAGCGGCGCCACGATCCCGGAGAGGTGCTCGGCCGCCTCGCCCCTGACCGTCAGCACCACCTCCTCGTAGCACACGCGGTCGCCGCCCCCGGCGACGTCGTTGCAGTGGGTGCTGATCCGTGCGTCGATCGGCGGGCCGTCGGATCCGTGCTGTGGCACCAGCACGATCGCACGCGACGGGTGCCGAACGCCCAGGCCGACCATGGTGCGGACCACGCGCTCGGCCGCCTCCTCGTCGACGACCGTCACGAGCAGGTTCAGGACCGACGCACGTCCGTGCGGCAGGCCCTTCTCCGTCACCAGCGGGTCGCCGCCGTCGTCGTGTCCGACCGGCACGTCCCACAGCGACGCGAGATGACCGGCGATCGCCCGCACGCTCGTGTCGTGCTGCTCCCACATCGGCGTCATGAGGCTCTCCGCCTCGCCGAAGCGCATCAGGCGCCGATGGACCGCCAGCTCCTCCGAGCGTGCCGGCACCGAGCGGTTCATGGGCGGCGCCACGCGCGTCCATCGCGCTCGAGCAGCTCGTCGGCCGCGGGCGGACCCCAGGTCCCGGCTCCGTAGAAGTGCAGCGGCCCGCCCCCTCCGGCCTGCCAGGCATCCAGGATGGGATCGAGGATCTCCCAGGCACGCTCGACCTCGTCGTCGCGAGTGAAGAGGCTCGCGTCGCCGACCATCGCGTCGAGCAGCAGCGTCTCGTAGGCGTCGGGCGAATCGACCGCAAAGCTGGAGCCGTAGCGAAAGTCCATGTTGACCGTGCGGATCTGGAGACCCTGGCCCGGTACCTTCGCTCCGAACCGAAGCAGGATTCCCTCGTCGGGCTGAACCCGGATGGCGAGCACGTTCGGATCGATCTGCGGGACGCCGGCGCGCGCGAAGAGCGCCAGCGGCGCCTGCTTGAACTGCACCGCGATCTCGGTCACCCGGCTCGGCAGCGCCTTCCCGCTGCGCAGGTAGAAGGGCACGCCCGCCCAGCGCCACGAGTCGATCGCGAGTTTGAGGGCAACGAACGTCTCGGTCTGCGAGTCCGGCTCGACCTCCGGTGCGTCGCGGTAGCTGGCGACCTTCTCGCCCTCCACCCAGCCGGAGACGTACTGGCCGCGCACGGTGTTGGTGGCGACGTCGGCCGGCGACATCGGCTTCACGCCGCGCAGCACCTTCATCTTCTCGTCGCGCAGGTCCTCGGCGTGGAACTCGACCGGCGGGTCCATGGCGAACATCGCCATCAGCTGGAGGGCGTGGCCCTGCACGATGTCTCGCAGCGCGCCGGTCGCGTCGTAGAACTCCCCGCGTCCCTCGACACCGACCGTCTCGGCCACCGTGATCTGCACCGAGTCGATGTAGCGGCGGTTCCAGATCGGCTCGAACAGCCCGTTCCCGAAGCGGAAGACGGCCAGGTTCTGGACGGTTTCCTTGCCGAGGTAATGGTCGATCCGATAGACCTGCTCCTCGTTGAAGACGTCGGCCAGCTCCCGGTTGAGCGTCCGGGCGCTGTCGAGGTCGGAGCCGAACGGCTTCTCGACGATGACGCGCGTCCAACCGCGCTTCGAGCCGCTGCGTCGACGATCGCCCGGCGAGGCCAGGCCGGCAGCATCGAGCTGGTTGACGATCTCCGGGTAGAGGGCCGGCGGAACGGCAAGGTAGAAGAGCCGATTGCCGGCGGTTCCCCGGTCCCGGTCAATTCGATCCAGCCGCTTGGCCAGCTCGACGTACGCCTCCCGGTCATCGAAGTCCCCGCGATGGTATTCGACGCCTCTGGCAAATGACTGCCAGATGGCCGGCTTCGCCGGTCGGTTGCGGCTGAACTCGTTGATCCCCTCGAGCAGGTGGTCCGCGAACGCATCGTCGCCGAGCTCACGGCGGGCGAAGCCGACCACGGTGAACTCGGGCGGCAGGAAGCCGCCGAGCAGGCAGTTGTAGAGCGCCGGCGCGAGCTTGCGCTCCGCCAGGTCGCCGGTCGCTCCGCAGATCACCATCGTGCACGGCTCGGCCATGCGCTCGAGCCGGAGCCCCTCGCGCAGGGGGTTCGGACGAGGCTGCCGATCGTCGTGCGCGGCGCGCTGATGCTGCCCCGGCGCGGGCCCGCCCGTCCGCGCCGTCATGTCGTGCCGCTGCCGCCCATCTCAGCCGCGGTCCTTGAGAGCGTGACCGCCGAACTCGTTGCGCAGTGCGGCGAGGACGCGATCGGCGTAGGAATCCGGCTCCCGCCGGCTGCGGAAGCGCTGGATCAGGCTCAACGTAATGACCGGCGCCGGCACGTCGTGTTCGATCGCCTCCGCCACGGTCCAGCGGCCCTCGCCCGAGTCGGCCACCCAGCCGTGAATGTCCTCGAGGTCGTTGCCCTCCTTCTCGAAGGCGTTTCCGGCGAGCTCGAGCAGCCACGAGCGGATCACCGACCCGTTGTTCCACATTCGCGCGACGGCGGCCAGGTCGAGGTCGTACTCGGAGGCGTGGAGGATGTCGAAGCCCTCGCCGTAGGCCTGCATGATCCCGTACTCGATGCCGTTGTGGACCATCTTGGTGTAGTGGCCGGCCCCCGCATCTCCGCAGTACAGGTAGCCGTCCTCGGGAGCCAGCGTCCTGACCACGGGCTCGAAGCGCTCGAAGACCTCGCGCTTACCGCCGACCATGGCACAGAACCCGACCTTGAGGCCCCACACGCCGCCCGAGACGCCCATGTCGAGCCACTCGATCCCCTTCTCGACGAGCTCTGCGGCATGGCGCTTCGAATCGTGGAACCGGCTGTTCCCGGCGTCCACGATCACGTCCCCCGGCTCCAGGATGCCGGCGAGCTGCTCGATCATCGCGTCGGTGGCGGCACCGGACGGCACGCTGATCACCACGTGGCGCGGCGCATCCATCATCTCGGTCAGGCGCTCGATCGGCTCCACGACCTCGACGCGACCCTCGTTCTCGGCCTCGCCTGCGATCTCGGCCGCAACCGCCTCGGTCCGGTTCCAGACGATGACATCGTGTCCGCCGCGAGCGGCCCGACGAGCCATCCCCGCGCCCATTCGTCCCAGTCCTGCAATCGCGACCTGCATGCTGCTCCCTACGTACTGCGTGGCGTCACGGTGCGACTCTGATCCACCCGCCGCCATCTCGCGCTGCCGACCTCAGCGTCGACCATCATCTCGAGGCGATCGAGACCCGCCTCGAGATCGGCGAAGTGCAGGCGCAATGCCCGACGTCCCCGTCGCTGGAGGGACGTGAGGTCGCCCAGCGCCTGCGCGGCGATCAGCGTCCCGAACGACTCTTCCCAGCCGGGGATCGGAAGATCCTTGGAGGGGTCCGCGGTGAGCTGAAGAAAGACCCCGGTGTCGGGCCCACCCTTGTGCAGCTGCCCGGTGGAGTGCAGAAAGCGCGGGCCGAATCCGAGCGTGGCTGCCACGCCCCGCGTCTCGCGCACGCGTCGTCGGATGGCCTCGAGGCGATCCACGATCGCCGGGTCGGGCGGCAGGTAGGCAAGGATGGCGAAGTAGTCGCGGGCCGGCTGAAGCAGGTCCAGCAGCTGACGAATGGCACCCTCCACGGTCACCGGCGTGTCGCCGAGGGCGTCGGGATCCGCGCTCACCGCGATCCCCGGCTCGCTGACCAGTGGGCCCGGCTGGGGCAGGCTCCCGGTGGACCGATACGCCTCGAGCAGCTCCTTCGTCGCGTCCTTGCTCTCCTGGACGTTCGGCTGATCGAACGGATCGATGCCGAGCACGATGCCCGCGACGGCGGTCGCCACTTCCCAGCGGACGAATTCCGCCCCAACGTCGAGCGGGCCATCGAGCACGATCTCCTCGTCGGCGAGGACGCTCATCGCCGGGTCGGTCTCATCCGCCAGGCGGAGGTAGACGAAGCAGCGATCGTCGCCGTACGTCGTGCGGTCGCCGACCGACTCTCCCACGATCGGAACGATGCCCGTGCCCGCCTTGCCGGTGCTCTCGGCCACGAGCTGCTCCACCCAGTCGCCGAAGGCGGCGAGCCGCGAAGAGGTGAGGATCGTCAGCTTGTCGCGACCCGCGAGCGCGGCCTCGCCGATCAGGGCGCCGAGCCGAAGGCCGGGGTTCGCGGACGCGTCGGCGGAGTGGCACGCATCGGCCATCCGGCGGGCGCGCTCCAGCAGGCCGCCCAGGTCGACACCGTGCAGCGCCGCGGGGAGGAGGCCGAAGACGGTCAACGCGGAGTAGCGCCCGCCGACGTCCGGCGGCGCCTCGACGATGCCGCGGAACTCCTGCGCCCGTGCCAGCTCGGCGAGCGACGTATCCGGGTCGGTGATGGCGATGAAGTCCAGGGCCGGCGTGATCTCGCCCATCGCGGCCTGGTACGCGTTCGGCTCGGTCGTGGACCCCGACTTCGAGCTCACGCAGAAGATGGTGCGCTGCGCGCCCGCCCACGATCGGAAGCCGCGCACCGCGTCCGGGTGCGTCGAATCGAGGATGCGCAACTCCAGGCCGCCCGTGGGGTCCGCTCCGAAGAGGCGGCTGAAGAGCTCGGGTGCCAGGCTGGACCCGCCCATGCCGAGAACAGCCGCGCGCCGATACCCATCCTCGCGCACGTCGCGTGCAAGATGCTCGAGCTCTGTGACGCGCGCGGACATCGTCTCCGGCAGATCGAGCCAGCCGAGCCAGGCGGCAATCTCTTCCGGCTTCTTGCCCGACGCCGCCCAGAGCGACCCGTCCTTCTCCCACAGCCGCTCCGCCACGCGGTCGGCCGTCCACGACTCGAGCCGCGCCGCAACCGCGGCGTCGACGTGGGTCATGCCGGAGCGAGCTCCTCGCGCTTCGACTCGATCGAGCTGATGAGCTCGTCGAAGCTCTTCGCGAAGCTGGCGACGCCCTCGGTGATCAGCTCGTCGGTCACGCGTTCCATGCTGATCCCGTTGGCCTCGACCTCGCGGATCGCCTGGCGCGCATCGGCGACGTCCCGATCGAGCGTGCGCTGCACCTGACCGTGCTCGAGGAAGGCGGTGATCGTCTCGAGGGGCATCGTGTCGACCGTCTCCGGCCCGATCAGCTCTTCGACATAGAGGACATCGCGGTAGTCGGGATTCTTCGTGCTCGTGCTCGCCCACAGGCAGCGCTGGACCTGCGCGCCGGCGGCGCGCAGGTCGGCGAACTCCTCGCCGCGGAAGATGCGCCCATACGACTCGTACGCCAGCTTGGCGTTCGCGATCGCCGCCTTGCCACGCGCCTCGAGCGCGGCCCGGGTCCGGAGCTCGTTCAGGTGCTTGTCGACCTTCGTGTCGACGCGGCTCACGAAGAAGCTGGCGACGCTCGCGACGCGGCTCAGATCGCCGCCGCGCCCGTGCAGCGCACGCAGGCCGGCGATGTACGCACGAGCCACTCGCTCGTAGACCTCGACGCTGAACATGAGCGTCACGTTGACGTTGATGCCCTCGGCGATGGCGCCCTCGACGGCCGGGATGCCGGCCTCCGTCGCGGGGATCTTGATGAAGATGTTCGGCCGGTCCAGCCGCCCCCACAGCTCACGCGCGCGGGCCAGGGTGGCGTCGCTGTCGTCGGCCAGATCCGGCTCCACCTCGATGCTGGCGTAGCCATCCGTCCCGCCGGACTCGTCGTAGACCGTCCGCAGCACGTCGGCCGCATCGCCGACGTCGCCGGTCGCGATCTCCTCGTAGATCTGGCGCGCATCGTCGCCGGCGGAGATCTCGCGCCGGATCAGATCGTCGTACTGGCCGGTGGCGACCGCCTTGGCAAAGATGGTCGGATTGCTGGTCAGGCCCCGGATGCCATCCGCGACCATCTGCTCCAGCTTGCCGCTCGTCAGCAGCTCGCGGTCGATGAAGTCGATCCACGGACTCTGCCCCTGCTCCACGTGGAGCCGGCGCAGCGCATTCGACGCGTCGGCTCGCTCGGTCACCTCATCGGCCTCTCGGTCCTGGTCGACCACCTTGTCCTGGTGGCGATCCTGCTCTGCTCCCGTCATCTCGCGCTCTCCCATCTATTCGCGTCGACCGGAGCCGACCTCGCTCTTCTCTCGTCCTCGCGCGCCGGCACGTCCGACCAGCTCTCGCGCTGCATCAACGACGTGCGATGCGTCGATCCCGGCCGCCGCCAGCAGCTCGGCCGGCTTGCCGGACCCCGGCATGCCGCGGACCGCCAGCTTCACCACGATCGGGTGCGGCTGCTCCTCGGCCAGCACGTCGAGAACGGCATCACCGATGCCACCCTCCGGCCAGTGGTCCTCGACGGTGATGATCGCACCCGTGTCGCGCGCGGCCTCGCGCACGGTTTCGGCGTCGATCGGCTTGAGGGTGTAGAGGTCGACGACCCGGGCCCTCATGCCCTCGGCGGCCAGGGTCTCGGCTGCCTTGAGCGACTCGTGGAGGGTGATGCCGGCGCCGATGAGGGTCACCGCGTCGTCATCGGTCCGGCGCACCACTCGCGATCCACCGATATGGAACTCATCGCCCGGCCCGTACAGGACCGGCGTCTTCTCCCGTGTGGTGCGCATGTAGACGATCCCCTCGCGGTCCGCCATCTGCGGCACCAGGGCGGCCGTCTGGTTCGGGTCGCTCGGATAGAGGACGGTGGAACCATGGATCGCGCGGTAGCTGGCAAGGTCCTCGAGCGCCATCTGCGATGGCCCGTCCTCGCCGATGCTCACGCCGGCGTGTGAGCCGGCAACGGCGATGTTCGCCCGGCTGATGGCCGCCATTCGCACGAAGTCGTAGGCACGACTGAGAAACGCGGCAAAGGTGGCCGCGAACGGCTTCCAGCCACGGACCTGCATCCCGACCGCCGTGGCGATCATCTGCTGCTCGGCGATGTAAGCCTGGACGAACCGGTCCGGCAATGCGTCGGCGAACTCCTCGGTATAGGTGCTGTTCCCCACCTCGCCGTCGATGGCGACGACCCTGCCGTTCGCCTTCCCAAGCGCCACGAGCGCGTCGCCGAAGGCCTTGCGGGTCGCCTCCTTCGTGCCTGGCTCGTACGATGGAGGGGTCAGTGGTCTTATCGGGAACTCGTGCGGGCGGCCCTCGAAGTCCGGCTTTTGGACCTCCACGTGGATGTTGCGCATGCCGCCGAGCTCCGCGATGGCCGCCGCCTCGTCGTCGAGCGGCTTGCCATGCCTGCCGGGCTGGTTCGCGACGGCCTTCACGCCGTGTCCCTTCTCCGTCTTCGCGATGATGACGGTCGGCTGACCCGTGGTCTCGATCGCTCGTCCAAAGGCGCGGTCGATGGCGGCCACGTCGTGCCCGTCGATCTCGATCGCCTTCCAGCCGAACGCCTCGGCCCGCCTGCGATACGCGCCGAGATCCCAGCCGTGCATCGTCTCGCCGGTCTGCCCCAGCCGGTTGACGTCGATGATGGCGGTCAGGTTGTCGAGGCCATGGATGCCGGCGTGCTCGAACGCCTCCCACATCGATCCCTCGGCCATCTCCGAGTCGCCGCACAGGCACCAGACGCGGTATGGCAGCCGATCCAGCGTCCTGCCGGTGAGCGCGACACCGACGCTGATCGGCAGGCCCTGGCCCAGCGACCCGGTCGCGACGTCGACCCACGGCAGGATCGGGGTCGGATGACCCTCGATGCGCGAGCCGAACTGGCGGAAGGTGAGCATCTCCTCGTCGCTGATGGCGCCGGCCGCCTTGTAGATCGCGTACAGCAGCGGCGATGCGTGTCCCTTGCTGAAGATGAGATGGTCGTTGCGCGGATCGTCGGGCGTGCCGAAGTCGTAGTGCAGGTACTTCGACATGAGGACGGCCATCAGATCGGCTGCCGACATGGACGACGTCGGGTGGCCGCTGCCGGCGGCGCTGCTGGAGCGGACCGAATCGACGCGGATCTGCTGGCCGAGCTCGCGCCATTCGTCGTGCTGACTCGTCATGGGATGAGACTCCGCAAGTTGTCTGCCGGGCTGAACGTGCGCTCTCCATGATAGGACGGGATGGACCGGTACGGCCGCCCGGCGGCCAAGCGTGGCCGGGCTGCGCCGTGAGCCCCGATACACGCAACACGGGCGGCCGCGAAGGACCGCCCGTCATCGGCCCGAGGCGGGGACGAAGGCTAGTCGCGCATCATCCGGAAGCAGTCGGAGCAGTAGACCGGTCGCGCGCCCGTGGGACGGAACGGCAGCTGCGTCTGGTTGCCGCAGCGGGCACACGTTGCATCGTGCATCTCGCGCGGCCCGTTCGAGTATCCGGCGCCCCCGCTCCCATAGCTGCTGGCGCCTGCGCCGTTGCCGCCACCGCCGGATGCACGGCGTTGCGCACGACACGCGGAGCAGCGTTTCGGGGCGGACGAGAAGCCCTTTTGCGCGAAGAATTCCTGCTCGGACGCGGAGAAGACGAAGTCGATCCCGCAGTCCGTGCAGTTGATCACCTGATCGGTATAGGTCACGAGCACCCCTCCCACAACGGTTGTTGAACCATCGTCGATGCCGCCCGACGGACGCCGGCCCGGGATCTGCCACTGCCCCGAGGCCGACGAATGGACGTGGTGGAGGGGAGAGGAGCTGAGGCTGGTGGCGCCGCCCTTGCGGTCGACGCGCGGAGTATTGCGTGAGGGCGAGCCGCGATGCAAGTCGCGATTCGCCCGTACGATTGACCGATGCGCATCGGTCACATCGCTCTCGGCGTCCTCCTGCTGGGAGCGGGCCTGGTGTGGACCGCGCAGGGCCTGGATCTGGCCTTCGCCCCGCGAAGCTTCATGACCGCCGATCGCAGCTGGGTCGTCATCGGCGCGATCACCTTCCTGGGCGGCATCATCGTCATCGGCCGGGCACGCCGTGCCTGAGCTCCCTCGGTGAACCGGTACGCGCGGCCGGCGAATGTTCAGGCATATCTGACCCAGTCCGGACGCAATCTCCCCGGTTATCAACCGCCTCATGAATACGTGGCCAGTTCGTGGAGCGGGTCGCCGGCAAGCGTCCCGGGTCACGCGTCCCCTCACGCCTCTGGCGATGCCGGCTTCGGCGGGATCACGGGCTTCACCGCTGCAGCGCCGCTCTCCTCGCCACGATTCCCGACGAACGCGCTGATGAGGTCCATCGGCAAGGGGAAGATGATGGTCCGGGTCTCGTCGGAGCTGATGTCGGAGAGCGTCTGGAGGTAGCGCAGCTGGAGCGCGGACGGCGCCGAGCTAATGATGTTCGCCGCCTCCGAGAGCTGCTGCGCCGCCAGGAACTCGCCCTCGGCGTGGATGACCTTGGCGCGCTTGTCGCGCTCGGCCTCTGCCTGGCGGGCCATGGCTCGCTTCATCTCCTGCGGCAGCTCGACGTCCTTGACCTCGACGACGCTGACCTTGATCCCCCACGGGGCGGTCTGCTCGTCGATGATCTCCTGGAGCCGCTGGTTGATCTCCTCCCGCTTCGAGAGCAGCTCGTCCAGCTCTGACTGCCCCAGGACGGAGCGCATCGTGGTCTGCGCGATCTGCAGCGTGGCGACGAGATAGTTCTCGACTCGCACCACGGCCGCTTCGGGATCGACGACGCGGAAATAGCAGACGGCGTTCACGCGCACCGTCACGTTGTCGCGGGTGATCGCTTCCTGGCTCGGGATGTCGAGCGTCACCGTCCTCAGGTCGATCTTCACCATGCGGTCGATGAACGGAATGATGAAGAAGAGGCCTGGCCCCTTCGCCCCGACCAGGCGTCCGAGGCGGAAGATCACGCCACGCTCGTACTCCTGGACCACCTTCACCGCCGAGCCCACCAGGCTGAAGATCACCACCGCGGCGACCGCGAGCACGGGGAGCAGGCCGATAAGCTCTTCCACGATCTACGACTCCTTCGATTCGCTGGTCTGCGCCGGACCGGCCCCTTCGAGCGGCTCGACGATCAATGTCATCCCATCACGCCCGACCACGCGGACTCGGCCACCATTCGGCAGCTCCTGCCCGTCCGCTCGTCGAGCGCTCCAGAGCTCGCCTTCCACGAAGACCGATGCCGGACCTCGCATCACGGCCGTCAGGTCGATCATGTCGTTTCCGCCGATGGCCACCTCGCGGTGGCGGGTGCGCATGACCGCCCGCACGACGACGAGGCTGAATGCCACGAGGGCCAGTGTGATGCCGTAGATGAGCGGCCGGCTCACCTCGAGGAACGGCGCCTGGGTGTCGTCGATCAGCAGCAGCCCGCCGAGGAGGAAGGCCACCGCGCCACCGATGCCGGGCACCCCGCCGGATGCCACCCAGATCTCGGCCCCCATGAGCGCAAGTCCCAGCAGCAGGAGCGCCAGCCCGGCGTAGTTGATCGGCAGGCTGCCGAGGCTGAACAGCCCCACGATGATCGCGATCGCGCCCAGGATGCCGG
>JBHENV010000256.1:0-2821 GCA_046261895.1 Candidatus Limnocylindria bacterium | reverse complement strand
AGCTCGATCTCGCTGCCGGATGACGTCTTTGCAGGTGCGCTGGCTGTCGACGAGGCGACCGGAGCGGTGTGGCTCGCCAATTACGTACCGTTCGGGGAGTCGATCCCGAGGCCTCCACCCTAGCAGGCAAAGAGAACCGGGAGCCGACGTGATCGGCCCCCGGTTCGACCTGTGCGCATCGCCATTACCGGGGTGTCGGTCCACCGATGTTCCGCACTTCGGCGCTGTCATCGGCGGTGCTGTCCGTGCTCCCCTGGCGCGCGGCCTCGTTCGCAGACGCTTCCAGGTAATTGGCATCGGCCTGCGCCTGCGCCGCCGAAGCCGCCCCCTGGCGCTCTCCCTCGGCGGCGGCTGCCGCCTGGAAGTTGGCATCGGCCTGCGCCTGCGCCGCCGACGCCGCCCCCTGGCGCTCTCCCTCGGCGGCGGCTGCCGCCTGGAAGTTGGCATCGGCCTGGGACTGCGCCTGAACGCCGAGCGGACGCTCTGCCTGGGTCCAGTCGCTGCCGGTCACGCTAGAGGCAGCAGCTCCAGCGCCGGTGGTGCCAGCGTCGGACTGCAGTGCAGAGAGGCCGACGCCACCCGCAGCGCCCAGCGCCACGGTACCGACGAGCACGCCGGTCATCAGCAGGCGTCGTCGGAATGCGTCCGCATCCGTCCGGGACGGGAAGCGGAGCGCGATGGCGTGGCCCTCGGTGTCGTCATCGTCGGCGAGCACGGCTCGCACGGTGATGGTCGCGCCGTGGCCCTCGGTGTCGTCGCTGTCATCGGGCAGAAGGCGGAGTCGCTTCGTACCGCTGTCGCTGCGGACCTTCTGCTCCAGCCAATCGGCATCATCGGTCTCGACGATCGCCCGGCGGGAGGCGTGGCCCTCGGTGTCTTCCTCAAGCTCGATGACGAATTCCTGGTCGCTCATGCAATTGCTCCTTCTCGGCTATCGGACCGATCGGCGCGGTCGGCCGGTCGTCCGCTCAGCAGCTTCGGGCCGCCTACCGTGCGCCGACCGGGCTGATGCAGATGCGGTATCGCTCGGTCGCTCGAATCCGCCGGCCCCGCAGCGGAGTCAGACTGCTCGACATGCTGGACCTGGACGAGCGTGTGCGCCATACCCTGGCGGACGTGGCGCTTGTCGGCCACCGGACATGCTCGCTGTCCGCGAACCGTCAGAAGATCGCGTGGGACGCCGATGGGGTGTTGACCCGCGGGGGGGGGCCAACGACCACGGAGCCACCGAAAATCACGGCTCGGTCGCCGAATGCCCCGTGGTGCGGGTGATCGGCCACAGAGCTTGCCCCTGATCGCCGATAGCCCCGTGGTGCGGGTCATGGCCCAGATCGGCACGGGGCGGCACCCGCAACCGCCATCTGACGCATGAGGTCTCCACTCGATCGACCGGGTGGCGGGCGGCGGACTGCTATCGGCAGGTATCGCAGTGGCCGACGACGGTCACGTGCGAAAGATCCACCTCGAAGCCGTCCGACGCGAAGGCGGCGGCGATGGCAGCTCCGGCCGCCGTGCCAAGCTCGATGTCCCAATGCCGCCCGCATCGGGCACAGTAGCGGTGGCCGTGCTCGCCGGTGGGACGAACGTGATACTCCTCGCGACCATCGGCGCCGTGGCCATGCTGGACGAGACCCAGCTCCTCGAGTGCATCCAGGGTGCGGTAGACGGTGGACGCAATGGTCGTCGGATTGACCGAGCGACAGCGCTCAACCAGCTCGGCGCCGGTGAGATGGCCGTCCGATGCGGCCAGCACACCGACCACCGTCTCGCGCTGAGGCGTCCAGCGCAGGCCCTGGGCGCGCAGGCGCTCGGGCAGGGAGCGCCATGGTTCGGCGAGCTCATGAATCGGCGTCATCGGCTGCAGTATAGGATCCGGATCACGAGCTGCAACTACTTGCAACAGTGCTCCGACGCCGCCTAGAATTGGCGCCTGCCGACACCCCAAGGAGACGTCCCGCCGTGATCGCTTCGATTCTGCAGCCGCTTGACCCTGCGAGCGCGCCGGACGCGCTCCATGCTCCCGACGGCTTCCTGACGCTGCCGGTGGCGCTGGTCATGTGGGCGCTGACCATCGCGGTGCTGGCGGTGGCCGTGCAGCGCACGAACCGAAGCCTCGACGAACGCGCCGTGCCCTTGCTGGGCGTGATGGCCGCATTCATCTTCGCGGCCCAGATGTTCAACTTCCAGGTCGTGGGCGGAACCTCAGGCCACCTGCTTGGCGGCGTCCTGGTGGCGGTCCTGCTGGGACCGTGGGCCGGAACGCTGGTGATGGCCTGCGTCGTCGCGGTGCAGGCGCTGCTCTTTCAGGATGGCGGGCTGGTGGTCCTGGGCGCCAACATCTTCAACATGGGCGTCGTGGGCACGCTCGGTGGATATGTGCTCTATCGCGTCGCGGTCGGCCTGCTGGGCGGGGAGCGGCGCGGCCGCATCCCGGCGGCTGCCATCGCCGCCTACGTGGCGGTCGTGACCGGCGCGGTGGTCATGGCGCTGCAGCTCGCCGTCTCCGGGTTCATCGCCCTCGAAGTGACCCTGCCGGTGATGGTTGGCGTCCATGCCCTGGTTGGCATCGGTGAGGCGCTGATCACGGCCGCCGCCATCGGCTTCATCGCGGTCACGCGCGCCGACCTGTTCGACCTGCGCGATGCGGGCGCCGCACCTGCGTGAGTGGCATCGAACGAGATTCGAGCATGCCCGACAACCGGAGGCCCCGCCGAGGCCTTCCCCGGTGGTGGTGGCTGGCAGGATTGGCGGTGGCGGCACTCGTGGTCGTCATCCTGGCGCCGCTCGCGTCCGGCGATCCTGACGGGCTCGAGCGCGTGGC